>CAYXVJ010000005.1:2250-28560 GCA_964468675.1 uncultured Oscillospiraceae bacterium | reverse complement strand
TTAAATTTCTTTGCTTCCTATTACCCAAGCAATCGTAGCTCGTATTACATAAGACTACCTAGTAGAATGACGCGATATGAATGAAGAATATAGTCACCCGTTAAGATTAGCTTTACTAACGTAGGAAGCCACTTGAAGGTGGTGTTGTGGCACTTTTTTAATAGGTTTATTTACTCTCCATCTTTGTTTGTTATAGCCTTAGGCTGTGACTTTGTATATACAATACGATTGCTCACCTTCAGTATAAAGAGCATCGTTTAATCTTGCTTACTTGTATTTTAAAAGTGTGCTTTATTTTTTATAATTTTTAAAATAACGCGCGCCCAAATTCACAGTATTTAAAGATTATTCTTCTGGAGACGAAATCAACAGCTCAGGAATAAAAGTATTGACTCTCTTTGTTTATTTGATAAGCACTCTCATTAATAGGTAATTAGTTTTGTTTAAATCGCGTTTTTAGCTTAAAGAGAACATTAATGTTTATGGCACAAAAATACGTCTCAAATCATTATGTTCTTAAGAATCAGCAGAAATATTCATGCTTTCAGCTATCCTTTCGTTCACTTTATTCGTTCAGTGAACGAATAAAGTGAACGAAGCAGCTAAAAAAGAACGAAAGAGTGAACGAAGCAAGTATAAAAGAACGCAACAGTGAACGTTATTTAGAATCGTCCATATTTGAATAAAAGAAGATTGCTGAGAAAGTAATACACTTCTTGACTGCTGAAATCAAAAAAGCTCCCTCGTCTTAAGATGAAGGAGCTTTCATTTTGGAGCTGCTAACGGGAATTGAACCCGTGACCTCGTCCTTACCAAGGACGCGCTCTACCGACTGAGCCATAGCAGCAAGTGGTGCTAAAAATATACAGTTTATAAACTATGAATGGTCACAGCGAAGTTCATTATAGAAGATAGACTCGTACCTGTCAATTCCAAAAAAGGATCAATTGAGATTCATGTAATATAAGATCTTTAGTTCCTGACGGCACAGGGACTAAGGAGATCAAACTTGTACCGGGACTTACTGCTTCAAGTATTTATGTATATCTTCAGCTATTTTGACTTATATCTCTGATATGGGATAGGCAATGAGGTCGTCAGTTAAAAATCTCTTCTTGTCCACGAGCGCTAAGATAACTTTTGTGCCAATGTTATAGCCTACTGCTTTTTCTAGTATTGAGAAGTGTTTTGCCATTTCTTTATTAGGTGAAGCAGTCTTTCTTATCTCAATCGGATAGAGTGTACCTGCATCTTCGATGATGAGATCTATTTCTTTCATGTCTTTATCTCTATAGAGGTGTATATCCACTTGTGTTCTGTGTCGTTCTTCTCACACATAACATCATTATTTCACCTTAATATCACTTCATTTCACTTTTGCTGAGTGTAATAGTGTAATGAAGTGATATATACCATTCCTTTTGTTGGGGGTTCGTTCTCATTATAAGATACTTCAAGTTTAGAATATTAAGAGAAATTTTCACTATTTATGGTGAAAGCTCTTAAAACTCTAGATTTATTAACATTTGAGATCGGTTCTGCTTCATGCCCTTGTGGCAGTTTCTGGATTTATGAGTTTGCTATAAACAGCTTTTGGAGATTGAAAAAGCGAGGCCACATATTAGTATTGATGATGGCATTCTGGGGGCATAAGCTTTTGGAGATTGCAATTCGACAGGTCTACTGTACGGTAAAATCAGTCCAATCGATATGGTTATATTGCATTACATCATCTGCTTTTTCCATTCCAAGTTTCTCATAGAATGGAATGGCATTTTCGTTTACTATTAAATACATTGCGATATCCTTATCTCCACCCGCTTTTTCATGTGCGATTTTCATAAGCCGTCGTCCTATGCCTTGTCGTTCATAATCCCTATCCACGCCCAAGTCTGTCACATAAAGCCAATATGAATAATCAGTCAAGCCAAATAAGACTCCAACAACTAATCCGTTTTCATTTCTTGCAACAAGACTAATTGATACGTTCCCAACAAGTTTAGATATTCTTTCTGCAAACCGTTCTTTGGGATATTGCGAGCCTAAATTCGTTCGTTTTAGAAAATCTATATACTCCTTAGGAGATAAACGCTCGCTTTCTATTTTGATCTTTGTATCCATCAGTTTATTTCCTTTATGTAAATTCTTGTTTTTCTACCTATGAAAAACGCGGACTTATTCAGGTGTAGCATTCAAAAACACGGATTAGTAAAAACAGGTTTGTCTATGCACTTCAAGTAACTGTGTCCACCTTATCGGATAAAAGTGTAAGCTCGTTGTACAACGGGTTTTTAGCGTTCTGAGGAAATCATTAAGCTTGTCCTCTATTTTTGGAGCGGGCGAAGGGAATCGAACCCTCGTATACAGCTTGGGAAGCTGTCGTTCTGCCATTGAACTACGCCCGCAGATCTTTACTTAACACAATTATATGCACCTGGAAAATCAATGTCAAAACAATCTTTTCTTATTCATAGCTTAACCCCGTTATGGTCTGCTATAGTGGACAGTAGAATGAAGATCTAAATGTCCATTAGGCGAGGAGGTTTCCTATGAAGTACATTGATACCATTGGGCCAATGACGAGTGTCATTAAGGAAGTTGATACACCTGTATGTGCGGACCATCAACTATTGATCCGTTTGAAATATGTTGGTGTCTGCCACTCAGAACATGTGGATTGGTCTATAGGGAGTCCAGGTAGACTTTATGGTCACGAACCTATGGGCATCGTAGAAGAAGTTGGATCTGCTGTCACAGGCTTTAGTGTTGGCGATCGAGTAAGTGGCTTATGGTCTAGTGGCATTGAAGGTGTTGGTGGTATGGCAGAATATGTTGCCATCGATCCAAGTGATGCAGGAAACCTTATTTTAAAAGTTCCAGATAACATCCGTGATGTAGATGGTATTTTAGAACCCCTATCTTGCTTAATGAGCGCGGTCAGTAAGGCTAGGATCTCAATGCCTGGTACTGAAGTGCTCTTAATTGGTGCAGGCTATATGGGCTGTGGTGCCATCAGCTTACTAAAGCTTCGTGGTGCCTTTGTAACCGCGGTAGACAGTAGACCTCTGTGCTTAGAAGATGCATTACGCTATGGAGCAGATGCAGTATACACCGTAGATGAGATAAAAGATCTCTACTTAAACCCTGATGGTAGCTTTAAATCTGGATTCTCAGGTTTCCCCGTCGTGATGGAATGGGCAGAGACTAGTGATGCCTTAAACCTTGCAATTGATTTGACTGCATTTTGTGGTCAATTGTGTGTAGGTGCTTACCATACGGGTGGTCCTAGACTCATTGATATGCAGCAGTTAAACGTGAAAGCCATTGAATGCTTAAGCACCCATCCACGTGAAAGAGACTTGTCTGTCCAAGGAGCTGTTCAAGCATATAAATTACTAGAAAAAGAAAGATGGCATTTTAAGCATGTTCCAACTAAAATCTATCCTATGAGTCAATTTGATCTAGCACACGAAGAGTTAGATCAAAAATACGGCCACTACATGAAGGCCGTCATTGACATGACACGCCTAGATGGGGATGCAGTCATTGTCTAAGAAAGGACATGAGATGAAATTTTCAGTTTGTACCGATGCGGTCTATAGGAATACAAATACAGCTAGCGCAATTGAAGCGGTAAAAGCTTTGGGCTTTGACGCCGTAGAGTTTTGGAGCTGGGAAGACAAGGATGTTGCTGCGATTGTGGAGGCATCCAAGAAATACAATGTTGATATTGTAGCAATCTGTACTCGCTTCGTACCCTTAAACGATGCAAGTAGAAGAGACGAATATGTGCAAGGTCTAATTGACACCATTTCGGTCTCAAAGCAGCTTGGTAATAAGCTCATAATTTCTCAAGTAGGCCAAGATAACGGACTAGATGAAGAAGAGCAATTTAGAAGTATTGTTGAAGGCTTAAAGGCTTGTGCAGCAGTTTTAGAAGAAGCAGATATGACGCTCGTCATTGAACCCTTAAATACAAGAGTAGACCATAAAGGCTATTTTCTTAGTAGCTCAACATTAGCCGCCAATATCATTGAAGAGGTGTCTAGTCCCTATGTAAAGCTCGTCTTTGATATCTACCATCAACAAGTAACGGAAGGTGATGTGACAAGGCGTAGCCTTGATCTCTTGGATAAGATTGGACACTTCCATGCTGCTGGGAATCCGGGACGTGGAGAATTGGATAGAGGCGAATTAAACTATGAAGCAATCTTCATGGCTCTCTTGGATGGAGGCTATAAGGGGCATTTTGGTCTTGAATACATACCCAAAGAAGACGTGGCCGTTGGTCTAAGACGGCTAAGAGAACAATATAAATAAAAGCTGGAGATAAGAAATGAAAGAGATGACGAAGCGCGTTTTAATGACGCTTGTTGGTGTAAGCCTCGGAGGCTTTAGTGTAGGCATGTTTAATAGGTCCATGTTTGGTATGGATCCATTCCAGGTCTTTGCCCATGGTGTGTGGCCTGTTGGCAAGATTGGCTTTGGCACCTTTTATATGCTTTTAAATCTACTTATGTTAATCGGCATCTTCTTTTTGGATAAGAAGAAGATTGGTGTAACAACCTTCATTAACATCTTTCTTTTAGGCTACGTGGTAGAAGGCTCCTCGTGGTTGTTTGACCAAATCTTTCCGGATCCGAATATGTTCGTCCGTATCTTTTTGTTAGTCGCTGCAGTCCTCATTATGTGCTTTGGTTCTGCCTTGTACTATGTTGGTGACTTAGGCGTCTCGACTTACGATGCTATCGCTTTAATCCTCACCGAAAAAACAGGTAAAAAGTTTCAGTATATACGCATAGGCTCTGATGTCATCTGTACGGCCATTGGCTACCTGCTAGGTGCAGTTGTGGGTGTAGGTACCTTAATTACGGCCTTCTTCATGGGGCCTTTAATTGCCTTCTTCCGTGTTAGAGTGGCAGAGCCCATGCGCTATGGTCGAAAACTAGGGGAAGTGCCAGTCACTAACTCGTGATAAAGCCGCCTCCATTGATGTGAATCGTCTGCCCAGTAATATAAGATGAGGCCCGCTCCCAAGCTAAGAAGACATACGCTTCTGCAAGCTCTAAAGGCTGGCCAGGACGCTTCATCGGCGTATCACTACCAAACTCATTAACCTTCTCCTCTCCGTACGTAGACGGGATTAGAGGGGTCCAGATTGGCCCAGGTGCTACTTGGTTCACACGGATCTTCTTATCCGCTAAATGACCGGATAGAGACCGAGTAAAGCTCGTGATAGCTCCTTTAGTCGATGAGTAATCTAAGAGGTCTTCGCTACCTCGATAGGCCGTTACCGACGCGGTGTTGATGATGGAACTGCCTGCAGTCATGTGGGGCAGTGCAGCCCTTACAAGATAAAACATACTAAAGATGTTCGTTTTAAACGTACGAAGTATTTGCTCATCTGTTAAGTCTAAGATGTCTGCTACAGGATGTTGTTCAGCTGCATTGTTTACGAGTATATCGAGCTTGCCAAATGCCTCTATCGTGTCATCCACGAGCTGCTTGCAAAAGCTGCTGTCACCAATATCGCCATCTACAATGAGGCATTCACTACCTAATTGCTCTACTTCTGTTTGAGTGAGCTTAGCATCCTCTGCTTCATCTAAATAGTTAATGACAATTTTAGCGCCTTCTTTGGCATAAGCGATGGCCACTGCACGGCCAATGCCGCTGTCACCACCTGTAATGAGAGCTACTTTACCGGCTAAGCGATTAAAGCCTTCAAACGCTTTGGCGTCATAGATCGGTTTTGTATCCATAAGGCTTTCGTGCCCGGGTCGATCTCGTAGTTGTTCTGTGGGTATCTCTTTAGAATCTGGATAGTCTGGTGTCGCATTGTGATTTGTAGTCATCTTTTGTCCTCCTATGTTGAGTAACGGTTTCAAGTTTTTGCGACCTAGCTTCTATCAGTATAGTTGTCCTTAGAATGTCCTAGAGATACATATGTTAAATTGAAGCTGTAATCATAATGCTTAATCGAGGGTGCTCACTTCGGTCCATCCTCTTATATTGAGTGTTTTAACTGCTTGTACTAAGCAAATCTTGAGAAGGAAAGCGAACAGCAATTGTTATCTTTCCTATCAATTGCTGTTCGCTAAAATGAATTTGGTCTTACATTTAATTGATTCTTAAGCCCGTTTCTTGGTCGAAGATGTGTAAGGCTTCAGGATCAATGGCAAATTTTTGGCTTTGTCCCATTTGGAATGGATAGTGACCTGGCATGCTCATGACGAGCTCGCTTCCATCTGCAAGCTTTACGAATAGTGATTGCTCTTTACCTAGATTTTCAATGACGTCTATGGTGCTTGTAAAAGTGCTCGTTTCGATTAATTCGTCATGGACGCTCAAGAAACGTTCAGAGCGTATGCCTACAGAGACTTGCTTGATGCCTTTTTCCTCTACCTGCTTACGATCTTCATCGCGTAGCTTTACATGGATTAAATCGTTCTTGCTGTAGAACACGCCGTCTTCGATCCGACCTTCAAAGATATTCATGGTGGGTGAGCCGATGAAGCGAGCGACAAAGAGGTTTTGGGGTTCGTTATAAAACTCAGATGGTTTACCGACTTGTTGGACCTTGCCGTCGTTTAAAAGAACGATTTTAGTCGCCATGGTCATGGCTTCTGTTTGGTCATGGGTGACATAGATGGATGTTGTCTCTAGTTGATGGTGGAGGCGGACTAGTTCAACACGCATGTGTTCTCTAAGTTTAGCGTCCAGGTTGGATAAGGGTTCGTCCATCAAGAAGACCTTAGGTTTACGGACCATAGCGCGTCCCAAGGCTACACGCTGGCGTTGTCCACCAGAGATGTCCGATGGTCTTGAATACAAGTACTCTTCTAATTGCAGTGTTTTAGCTGCTTCTAGAACACGCTCATGGATCAAAGCCTTGCGCTCTTTACGCATGGCGAGAGAGAAGGCGATGTTGTCGTACACGGTCATGTGTGGGTATAGCGCGTAAGATTGGAAGACCATAGCAATGTCTCTATCTTTAGGGGCTACTTTATTCATGACGCGGTCGTTAAAGAGTAGCTCGCCTTCCGTGATGGAGTTTAAACCTGCGATCATGCGCAGGAGGGTTGATTTGCCGCAACCCGAGGGACCCAAGATGACACAAAAGTCTTTATCTTCAATCTCTAGGTCGATGTGACGGATGGTAAACTCCTCGCGTCCTTCGTACTTCTTACCGATATTGTTCATTTTAACGTTCATATAAACTCCTTACTAACCTTTCACGGATCCGGCTGCAAGCCCTGAGACAAGTTGGTTTTGTAATAGCATAAAGAGGGCTACGATTGGTATAGCCGTCAATACACTGCCAGCGGCAAAGGCGGGTTGATTCATGTTTCTATGGTCGTTTACTAAGCTAAATAGTCCTGTCGCCATCGTATAGTCCGTTGGCGTTGTTAAGAGGATCTTAGGCAGCATGTAATCGGTAAAGGGGCCGATGAAGGACCAAAGCGCTACTATGGCCAGCATGGGGCGGACGATGGGGAGAATGATCATGCGGTAGACCTTCATGTTGGAGCAACCATCAATCTTGGCTGCTTCGTCTAATTCCATAGAGACCGAGTCCATATACCCCTTCATAATGAAGGTGTTAGAGGCGATGCCGCCACCTGCGTAGATTGCGATTAACATCATCTGTCTTGTGAAGCTAGGAATGATACTGCTGATGATCGAGTGCAAGGTGAAGTAGGCGGTGATGCCGGCAAAGGTCGGGATAATTTGAATCAACATTATCGTTAACAAGGAGGCCTTACGGCCTGTGAATCTAAACCTTGAATAGGCATAGCCCGTAAAGGAGACAATGACTAAGGTTACAAGTGTCGATCCGAAGGCAATGAACAAGGTGTTCTTTAACCATAAGAAGAAGTTTGTTTCATTAAATAAGAAACGAAAGTGGTGGAGGGAGAAGCGATACTCCGATGCAGGATCAATCTGAATGTATTGCTGCTGATTGCCATTAAATGAGCTGATGACAATCTGTGCGATCGGCCAAATGACGTTTGCTGCATATAGAATTAAGACCAGATAGGTAAGGCCTAGTCCAACGGTGCCAAGAGGTGTCAGTGGCTGGCGGTCGGAGAGGTATAAATCGGATTTTTTCTTTTTTCTTCGTATCATCTTACATCTCCTTAAACGCTGCCGTCTGTCTGTAGCCCATAAAGGCAATGACAATCAAGGCTATTGAGATAATGATGGATATGGCGGCGCCTAATGCTTGGTACTGGTTTTGTACCGTCAGCTTAAAGATGTATGAAATCAATAAGTCACTAGAGCCGGCCAAGTTGCCATATTTTGATGCAATGAATGGGCCACCACCATTAAAGATGTCAATGATGGTGTAGTTGTTGAAGTTAAAGGTGTATTGACCTACAAGTAAGGGTGCTGTCTGGAATAAGATGAGTGGCATGGTCACCCGTCTTAAGCGCTGCCATGCAGTGGCGCCATCGATATCAGCTGCTTCATATAAGTCGCCAGGTATGGCTTGTAGCGTACCTGTTGTGAGTAAGAAGATATAAGATGAGCCACACCACCCTTGAATCAAGATCAAGGCAAGCCTTGTTAGGTTCGTGTTGTTCTTTACGTTTAGTGGTGCACCGTTTAAGAAGAGGTTGGAGAAGAGCTGATCTAAGATACCGTTTGATGCGAGCATCAAGGAGAAGAAGATAATGGTGATGAAGGCAGGAACAGCCCAAGGTAAAATAAATACCGTTCTGAAAAAGCGCTTGCCTTTTATTCTCTCATTGTTGGTCATGAGTGCTAAAGCCATACCAATGAAGATTTGTAAGGTTGACGCACAGATTGTCCAAACAACAGTCCACGCTAAGATGCGCCAGAAGACAGAGCCTGTTAAGCCTTCGCCTAGAGCAATAATCTTGTAGTTTTGTAGGCCTATCCATTGGAATTTACTTTGGTGTTGTGGATCCATGTTGGTGAAGCTTAAGAGTAAGGTGGTGATAATCGGGATACCCACAATCAATATCACTATGACGAAGGTTGGGATGTTCACAAGGAATGGGAAGCCGTTACGCTCTACATTCGCTAGGGTCTCTGTCCAAACCGTTGTTCTGATACCCTTCAATTTATTCTCTTCAGTCTTCTTGGCATCCAAAAACGCTGCCACGATAATCAATATCGCAAACAAGCAAAGAAGAAGTGCGAGTACACCTTCAATCATATAGATGAGTGAGCGATGGACACGAAGTCCGTCTTCTGCAAGTGAGATTAAACCTGCAATGCCTTCACCTTGGTAATTGCCAAAGCCTAAGGCGTAGGGAAGAGCCATACCGTAGATAAAGAAGGAACCTAAAAAATACAGAAGTGACTTTTGCCATTGGCCCAATAAGAGTTGTCCTAAACCAGGTAATAGAATGGATAGGTAAGATTTCCATACGAAGCTTTGTCGAGATTCATCCGGAACACTTCGTCTGACCGATGACAATTCTGCATGTAAGACTTTGTATTCATCTTTCATGCCAACGGTCATATCGTGCTTGATGCTTGAGATCTGGTCTTTAGCCTTTAGTTTTGGCGTGCTATACATGCGGCTTTTACGAACGGCTTCGTAGTGGCTCCTATCTTCTCGTTTGGATATCCGCAGTGCTTGAGGCGATATAATCCTAGCCTTTAGTTTCTCTTTTGATTTTGCCTGCTCCGCCTTGATCTCTTGTTTTAAAGTTTTTAATTCTTCTTTAGCAAGGGCTTTGTCTTTCTTGTCCGCTACAGGGTCAACGAGCTTTTGGATCTCTTTTGATTCTTTTAAATCTTCTTTTAAGCGGCTGTAGCGTTCAAGCATCAAGGCTTCTCTTGAAAGCCTTACTTTTGCTTGGCGGTATTCTAGTTCTGCATCGTAGTGTAAATCTACATAGTCTTGATAGAATTCTAAGCGCCTATTGGCCAAGAAGAGATCTAAAGCAAGCTTTCTTTCTTTTCGATCGAAGCTTGTAAGTCCTTTTTTATAGTCTTTTGCTTTAACCCTTAAATCTTTCTTAAAAGCCTTCTCTTTTTGGCGAAAGTCTTTTAAGGCCACGTTATAAGGGGTCTCGTGTTTTGTTTGCTTTAAGCGCCTTATAGCAGGCTTATCTTTCTTATCTTTTGCTTCGACGAGTGCTTGTAAGTACATATCTTTGCGGGGATATTCTTTAGCGAGGTCGTCGATTAGTATTCGCTTATATGCCATACCATACTCTTTTCTATAGTTTGATTGCTTCTTGATCCATTTCTTTTTGTCTTGCTTCCATCTCGGATGGGCTAGGTAGTACCCTGCGATTTAGGATTTGCAAGACCAGCATCAGCAGTACAATTGGATAGTACAAAATGGAATCAAAATCAAAGCGGATGATATACAGTATCCAACTAGCACCTAGTAGTAAGGTCCAAAGGGCAATGCCTAAGCGCGTGAGTCCAAAGCGCTTGTTGGCAATGTAGCAGTACAGTGCGTAGATGAGTGGCATCAAGATACTGTGTATATATGAAATGATATTTAATAAAACGAAGTCTTCGGGCGAAAGCAAAAGGCCTTGATCTTTTAACCACGTTTGCATGAGCTGTGTATCTTTCGTCATGAGTATTGATTCTAAAGACAAAAGCCAGATGATGAGGCCGGAGACGATGAGTATTGTGCGTAGTTTTCTTTCATCTATGCTGTGTGATTGCTGCACGGTGTCCTCCAAACTTTTAATAAGACAAGGCCCCATGTAAGGGATATATCCTTCACAAAGGGCCTCGTCTAAATCTAGTCTTCTGCTAGTGCCTGTTTAAAAGGCTGCTTTATATCCAAGATTGCGAATACTAGTAGTTGGCCATCATGGCGTTGAAGGAAGCTTGAAGCTCTGCATAGGCTTCTTCAACTGAATCAGGATCGACTGTGTTCCAAGATAGGACTCCGTTCTTCCATGTATCCCAGACAGATCCCCACTCTTGGAAGAGAGGACGAGCAGGTGCATCGGCGTAGGATGTAATCACGGCGTCGATAACTGCCTTGTCTGTATCGGATAAACTGGACTCAGCATAGACGTTGGCTGCTACGTTCTCTAAAATCTTACCGGTTGCCTCAAAGAGTTCAACTGCAAATTCAGGGTTAACGATTTCAGCGATCACGGCTTCTGCTAAGGCTACTTTGTCGTCATCACCTTCGATACGTGCATTTAATGCAAGGCCCCAACCACCTTGCCAGTGGTTTAGTGGCTTACCTGCTAAGGTAACGTATGAAATAGGTAATACTTCTAGATTGCCTTCACCGACTTGTTCGGTAATGGCTGCTGTGTCCCATGGACCACCAAGTCTTAAGACGGATTCACCTTGACCTGTTGTCATTTCACCATCGATGTATGCCCAGCCAGCATCTGCATCAAATAGGCTTGTGTTCTCATCGTGGTTATCTTCCCAGTACTCATATACGGCTTCGATGGTTGCTTGCTTTTCAGATGGCAGGTCTGCCCAATCGAGTGTTAGGTCTGAGAACAATGTACCATCATCGTTTCTGCCGAGTAGTTCGATGTTGCTTGAGTTTGTTGCGGCAACGCCAAACCAGGTGTCGAAGAGTGGCAATAAGATCTCATTGTCGTCGTAGTCGTTTAATTCGACTGGAGAGGTGAGGTCAATGTCTTCTTCTTCAGCGTGAACGGTGTTGGCAAATAAAATTAATGTTTCAATGTTATATGGGAATGCGAAATATTCGCCGTCGATGTTGAAGTTGCCACCGATGCCTGCATCAAAGTCATCCCAGCCACCTAATTTGGCTGCGAGTGCTTGTGAGTCTACAGGCATTAACACATCGTTATTATGTAGACCATAGAGACGGTCTGCAGGGATAGCGAAGAGGTCGGCTACGTCTTCGTTCAAAGAACTTGTGTTATCGATTGTGTCTAAGTGATCGAATGATGCCACTTCAATCAAGGTTATCGTTGCATCTGGATTGGCTTCTAGTACTCTGTCGATTGCTGTCCTATAGTAGTCTGCCCAGCCTTCTTCTGCTTGGACTGTGATCTCTGCTGTGATGCCTTCGACTACTTCATCGGTCTCAGTAGGAGGATCCGTTTCGTCTGGTGTTTCATCCGGTGTTTCGTCAGGGGTCTCATCTGGAGCCTCAGTTGTTTGCTCTGGTGGATTTGTAGTGTCGTCAACGCCAGGAGTAGTCGTTTCGTCTGTGCCATTGCCGCAAGCAGCAAGTATTAAGGCCATTGAGAATGCTGTTAGTACTGATACTATTCTTTTCATTCTATACCTCCGTATATTGATTCGTAGAACTGTACGGTTTAGTCCGAGCTCACGTTCAATTTGAAAAGCATCTCTGATGTAGACAGTTTAATTTAGTTCAGATGTCAATTCAATTGTGCAAGCAAGCAAGGAGCTGTTTATGCTTTGAGTCTATACGCACAATTCTGATCATAATTATTCTAGCACTTTGTTACTTTTATTCAAGCGTAATTGGCTTAAGGCATGAGTGTTCGTTTCTGTCCTATTCTTTTGTTACGAAAAAGCTTGTCTATTGTTAAGATTCATTAAAAAGGTTAAGAAAGTGATTTCTGAAGTTCTGTTTTCTAAACGGTATTGAAAGTGACTATTGTTAGAAACTGCTAAGGTCGCGATTTGTGCGTAGATGGGATCACTGGTATCTCATAGATGTTATCTGTCGAAATGAATAGATAATGTGTTGTTTGCAAAAAAACTATTGGTCAATTGACACAAGGTAGAAAAAGATCTATACTATCTTCGAAAGTATAAGTGGCGCATCAAGCTGGTGATTGATCGTTATACTAACGCTTAAGAATAGCACATGGATTTGATTGACTATGCTTGATCCGAGACATTTCATGAAAGATTTTATTGCTTTTATTTTAAGATGTCATTGTCAAAATGAGAGAGGGCACAGGCTATGAGAAAATTTAAGAAGCCTACTGTGATCTTGCATCTGGTATTTTGGGCATTGTTGCTTACCCTTTATATGGGGCACGATACCATCGTTCGAGCACTTGGTACTGAAGATGTAAATCCAAATGGCACAGTAAATGAGCTATTCGTTGAAGAGCGAATAGAATTAGAAGCAGATGCAACTATGGACGAGCTCTTTACTGAGCAATTTTTAACGTACCATACAGAGTATTTTAATGAAGGTGATGCACTAGATATACAGTTTATCGGTTCGTTTTGTCGTGAAGATGATTTGGATGTAGTCAGTCATCGTGTATATCATGTGAGCACAGCTACAGGAGAGCCCTTAGTATTCTTCTATGCAAGGATGGACGATCAGTTTATTACCCATGTTGGTAGAGGCCTGTCCAACTACTACAAGCTACAACAAAAAATTGTCTCTTCTCTAAACAGTCCAATAGAAGATCTAAGATTTATTTTAAGTGGCATCACTGAGGTCGTCTACGTTAAAGAAGCAGGCGTCTTGCAGTATCAAATGGCATCCGTTTGTGAGCCTGAACTAGTAGAAACAGATTTCTTAGACCATGACGATATCCTTCGTTTCCATCAGGACTGTGAACTTAGGTATGAAGAATGGAAAAAAGAACAACAGGCGATAGAAGAAGCAAGGATTCCTGAAGATGAGGAAGGGTGGCAAGTTCTGCCTTAGCTTTATTTATACTTGAACTTGAAGGAGTGGACCGGCAAGATATCTTAGGAGATGGAGATGAAGAGAATTGCAGTTTTAATTTGTCTATCATTATTTGTCTTAGGGCTTAGTTCATGTGATGACAAAAGAATGGCTACACCTACTTTAGAAGGTGAAGTAAGATGGACGCTTTTTACAGACAGCTTCTACAGCAACATTGAACAGATAACGCCAGAAGGCGAAAGAACGTATATTACTGTTAATGACAAGAAAGAATTAAAGAAGATGCAAAAAGTTCTAAGAGACATAAAGTCATCTGGCACTGAGGTAACTACTACACCTCCAGAACAATTTGATCTTCGCGTGCTCTTGTGGAGGAAAGACACTCTAGGGAATAAGAAGTTAGATTTTTATTTTGTGGGCAATACGATCTTCGTCTTGGATGCAGAAGGACGAAGCATCTTGATTGAGTCCACTGTAGATCAGGTAGAAGAGGTCAGAGAGCAGTTAGCAGGGTATTATGAAGATGCAGATCAAGAAGGCTTGATCCTTACCGTTGTGGAAGGTGAAGGCACTGATCCAACAAGCTAAAATGCAAAGATCGTAGTGCATTTTTTGTTCAGTATCCCTGTCAGTCATGGTTGTTTAGGTGGCTGGCAGGGATGCATATTTTTTATCAAGAGTAATGAGCCTTACCACAGGTCTAAAGTACAAATCTACATTATAGTTTTTTCAAGATACCTTCACAGTTTTAATGTCTGTATGGCATAGTCCTCTGGACGCATGGCATCAATGTAAGCTTCTTCATAGGGAATCCAGCGTTCTACAAACATTGTAGCGGCGTCTATGCCGTTACGCAAAAAGATGCGTTCCATCTGTTCTTCTGGATCTACATCAATAAAGAAGGATAGATCACTTCTATAGAAGTGGCGTAAGTTCTCGTGGAGTGTATAAGCGCCTTCAACAATGGCCATAGCGGTATTGTCTACTCGTCTAGCTTCGCTATAGGTCCACTCATGAGGGATCAAAGCTTCGTAGGAGAAAGGACCCCCTTTCCTCATGGGATACATGACGGCCTTTTTGAAGCGCTCGGTATCGATGTTGCCACCAGGTGTGTTGAAACGCTCCTCTGTACGAAGAGCTGGTGGCAAGTAAAAGTCATCCATATGAAAGAGGGGGAGGTCTAGCAGTTCAGATAGTGCTAGACCAATCGTACTCTTACCAGCAGCTGCACGCCCATCTAGAGCGATGCATAAAGGGAGATAGACGATCATGCGGACTTTACTTAAGTGTTCTAGTGTACGCTTGGTCTGCTCCAAGATCTCTAATAAGACCTTGTCTAAACGAAGCTCATCTTCACTGCGCGTAAAGTGCATTCTGTTCACTTTGCGGATGGCTTTATCCACAAGACTTAAGCTCTCTTTATAAAACTGTGGGCTTGCCATGACCTCTGGTGCAGGTTCAACGTCCATACCATCACTCTCCCTTTACTCTCTAAGCTAACTTTAATTCAAATCTATTCTGTAGATTTTAAGATAAACCTACAATTGTGCCATCCGTTAAGAGATCCATACCGAGTGCTGCAGGTAACTTCGGTAAACCTGGCATCGTCATGATGTCACCGGTTAGTGCCACGATGAAGCCTGCTCCACTAGATAGCCTTAGTTCACGAACGGTAATTTTAAAGTCTCTGGGCGCACCAAGTAGTTTTGGGTTATCAGAGAACGAATACTGGGTCTTAGCCATACAGACTGGTAAGTCATCGAAGTCGTTCTTCTTGATGCTCTCTAATTGTTTCAAAGCATCAGCTGTAAACTCTACACCATCTGCTCTATAGATCTCTTTAGCAATGGTGTTTATCTTATCGACGACAGAGCTGTTTAAGTCATAAAGTGGTTTGAAGTTTGATTCCTCTTCACAAACCTTTACGACAAGCTTTGCCAGTTCAATGCCGCCATCGCCACCATCTGCAAAGACGGAGCTTAATGCGACTGGTACACCTAAGCGTTCCACGTGCTCTTTTAGTAAGGCGATCTCAGCTTTCGTGTCCGTTGGGAACTGGTTCATGGCGACGACGACGGGTACACCAAACTTCTTTAAGTTCTCAACATGTTGGAGTAAATTGACTAAACCTTCTTCTAAGGCGCCTAAGTCTTCTGATGCTAGTTCAGATTTATCCAAGCCACCGTTCATCTTAAGGGCTCGAATTGTTGCAACTAGGACTGCACAGTCAGGTTTTAGGCCTGCTTGACGGCATTTGATGTCGAAGAATTTCTCTGCGCCAAGGTCAGCACCGAAACCTGCTTCTGTGACTACGTAGTCTGCAAGTTTTAGGGCAGTTCTTGTGGCAAGGACAGAGTTACAGCCGTGGGCAATATTTGCAAAGGGTCCACCGTGGATGATAGCAGGTGTGTTCTCGACTGTTTGAACAAGATTTGGTTTTAGTGCATCTTTTAGGAGTAGAGCCATGGCGCCTGTTGCACCAATGTCACCTGCAGTGATGCTAGAGCCATCTCGTCTGTATGCAACGATCATGCGGGCGAGGCGTTCTTTTAAGTCTTCGATGCCAGATGTTAAGCATAAAATGGCCATAATCTCAGATGCGACTGTGATGTCAAAGCCGCCTTCGCGCATGACACCATCGCCTCGGTTGCCAAGGCCTAAAATCACGTGCCTTAAGACGCGGTCGTTCATGTCCATGACGCGCTTCCAGACAACACGCTTGGGATCGATACCCAACTGATTGCCTTGTTGCAAGTGGTTGTCGACTAAGGCAGCTAACAGGTTATGTGCAGATGTAATTGCATGGAAGTCGCCTGTAAAGTGAAGGTTGATGTCATCCATGGGTAAGACTTGGGCGTAGCCACCACCAGCTGCTCCGCCCTTCATGCCAAAGCATGGGCCTAAGGAAGGCTCTCTAAGAGCAGAAATGGCTTTATGGCCAAGCTTATTCAAGGCCATGGATAGACCAACGTTGGTTGTGGTCTTACCTTCACCGGCAGGAGTAGGGTTGATGGCCGTCATCAAGATCAGCTTGCCATTACGTTTATCTTTCTTCTCCTCTAAGATGGATAGGTCAAGTTTGGCTTTTGTTCTACCGTAAGGTTCGAATTGCAAGTCGCTAAGGCCAAGGCCTTTGGCGATCGTATCGATGGGCAGTAAGTTTGCTTCCTGTGCGATTTGAACATCTGATTTCATAAAGCTTTTATCTCCTTATATTATGCGCTTATGATCATACGGCAGCGGCTGATGGCCGTCTCGCCGTTTGGGCCTTCGTGTGACACTTCAATGTAAAAATCTTTATCTTCATCAAGTTTAGCAGGGTGTGTCTCGATCAAGATACTTGTTGTACTTATACCTTTTGCTAACACATGCTTGATGTGCGTGTGATCCTTATAGTACTGACCAGAGACAGCAGTGCCTGGTGGTGTGTCTACATAGAACGTTAAATCTTTACTAGAGTCATCTCTAGTGAGTGTAAGCTCTATAGACTGTCCTGACTTGACTGTGTACTGTTCTTCTTCAAATACTAGGTCTGCTTGGGCTCTTGGCTTAGAAGGTTTAAAGTCATCGGTTAGTAAGTAAGCACCGATGCTCAAGATCTGGGGCTCTTCGCCAATCGAGTGTAAGCGTAGTTCAAGTGCATCTGTTCTAATTGCTTCATGACGGAAGAGGCGCCTTGCTCCCACAGTGGATGCTTCTGCTAATAAGTGGACTTGTCCTTCTTCATCTATATAGCTTAGACGTGCTCGATCGATTAATTGACCTGTGCTACTGATTGCTTCTTTTAGTTCGAAGCAGTCGAATTCGGCTGCAGCTTGGAAGTTTATTCTGTAGGTATAGTATTGGCTGTTCTCATCTTTGTGTATGCATTCTATGGCGAAGGGGTCAGCTACATTGTGCCTGAAGCTAAGTTTGATGTTCTCACCAAAACGCTTTATGGCGTCATAGTACTCACCTGGGTAGTCGCCTTTGTTATTCGGTGGGATATTTAATAGGAGTGGAGAGCCTCTGCCAACAGAGTCGAAATAGATGTCTGCAAGTTGTTCTGGGCTTTTAGGTTCTTGGCCTTCGTGCCAGAACCAACCAGCATTCAATGAGACATCAACTTCTGGGATGGACCAGACATATTCATTGCTTGCTTCATCTTTTAAATTTTCACCTGTGCCATATTCGTTTGTGACGGGTAATAGGCACCAGTTGGCATCGGGTGCAAAGCCGCTTTCGTTACCGACCCAGTGGACGCCGCCTTCGCTGCCAGCACCGAATATTAAAATGTCTGGATTGTGTTTACGGATTGCTTTTATCCAAGCAGGGAAGTCATACCACTGAGCCATGGAACCGGTACCTTTAGCACCATCGAGCCACCATTCTACAAAACGGCCATCTCTACCATAGATAGGGTTTTCGCTGATCTCTAACACCTGATTGATGAAGAACTGGTTGTAGTCACCGTTGGTATCTGTTTCCTCATCGTGGCCATCGCCGTAGCCGTAAGACGGTTCGTGGACATCCCAAGGGGATAAGTAAAGGCCCATATCGAGGCCATGCTCGCTACAGGCTTTGGAGAGTTCTGCTAGTATATCCCCTTTATAGGGGCTGCTGGCTACTGTGTGATCTGTATATTTACTGGGCCAGATACAAAATCCGTCGTGGTGTTTGGCTGTAACAACCAGGCGTTTAAAGCCTGCATCTTTTAAAGCCTTAACCATCTTATCTGCCTCAAAGCCGCTTGGGTTGAAGGACTTAGGGCTTTCTGTGCCGTCACCCCACTCACTATCTGTAAACGTATTCATGCCGAAGTGCATGAAGGCTGCAAGCTCATCTTTATGGTATCGGAGCTGCATTGTATTTGGTTTTGGTATATTCCTCATATGCCTTAGCTTTCCTTTCTGCTAGGAGAAATAGACATCAGTTTCTTTCTGTATTGTAAAGGAGATTCTCCTTTAATACGCTTGAACTGTGAGATGAAGTAGCTAGACGAGGTAAACCCTACACTGGTTGTGATATCCGTGATGGAATCTTCTGATTGCATCAAGCGTTTTTCTGCTTCCAGTAATCTAAAGTGGTTTAAATAGTCTGTAAAACTTTTGCCCACGGCTCGTTTAAAAAACCTGCTGAAGTAAGTATAAGTCATCTCAGCCACATCTGCGGCTTCTTGTGCAGTTATTGCTTCGGAATAGTGTTCTTCGATGAAGTCGAAGACACGTTGCAAGACGACAATTTGCTTGTCGCTTAAGCCAGAACTTGTTTCTTGAATCATACCTTTGGTCTTCCATGTTCTTAGTACCCAAAGGTAGATGTTGGTCAGACTAGCCCTAACGGATAACTCGTAGCCGAAATCCTTGGCCATGACTTCTCGGTAAACAGACCAAATGAGAGCATCTAAACCGCTTCCTTTTAATTCTTGGCTGGCAAAATGTTGTTGTGGCTTGAATTCAAATTCTGTTAAGGGTCTTAAGTAACGATATTCAAAACTACTTCTTGCGGTGGTATATAAGATTTCTGGATCGAAACGAAGGCAAATGTAACTTGCACCAGGGTAACCATGGATCAAGTGTACTTCTCTAGTGTTAATGAAGACCATGTCTCCTGGGTGTAAGGTATAGCTTCTACCGTCGAGAATGATGTTGGTCTCGCCTGATGTTTGGAAGATAAGTTCCATATAGTCGTGCCAATGTGAGCTGGTCATGAGCTTCATGTTTCTCATCTGGCCATCTTTAAGCTTTGGATCACGAATGGCTGGTGGATCGTCAAAACTACAGCGTTGAATGTGAGCCAAGTATGGTTCTTGCCCATCTAGTTCTTCTCTAACACTTGCAACTCTTAGGTCTTTTTGACTCATAGGAACGCTCCTTTGATATTTGCCGCCATTGTAGCATAAAAGGGACGATTAAAAGGGTGCTTTATTAAAAATTAGAATTGAAAAACGCAAATTTTTGATATTTTCAGTCAGGTACACCCTATTATCCACAGAACTGTTCTGGTACATTGGAGTTACATGAGGTCTTTCGATTAAAGATGGAGGTGTTTTTATGTCGAAACGTATTGCACTGCAACTATACTCTTTACGTGAGTATGTTGGAGAGGATCCAGTCGCGATGTTGCGTAAGGTCAAAGAGAGTGGTTTTAATGCGGTAGAATTCGCAGGCTACTATGGCTTTGAAGCAGCTGAGCTAAGAGCGCATTTGGATGAAATTGGTCTTGAACCACTATCTTCACACGTACAGTTTGATCTGTTGGCAGAAAAGCTCGATGAAGTAGTCGAGTTTAGCCGCACATTGGGCTTGAAGTATGTGATCTGTCCATTCGCCAAGATTGAGACTGTAGAGGATGCAAAGGCAGTAGCAGAGGTCTTAAACCGTGCACATGAAGCCTTTAAGCCACATGGTATTAAAGTGGGTTACCATAACCATCACTTTGAATTCAATCAAGTGGACGGCCGTTACCTGATGGATCACTTACGTGATGCTTATCAGTACGACGATATGATTATGGAAGTGGATACTTGCTGGGCACGTTATGCTGGCGTGAATCCTGCAGAGTATATCGATACTTTAGGTAATGTATCTGGTCCTACACACTTGAAGGAATTAGGTAAGAACTTCAAACCTGGTAGCAAAGAGGATTTAGATGTCCAAATCGGTAAGGGTATTGTTGATTTCAAGGCAGTTCTTGCAACCTTAGATAAGAACGGTACATTGGACCGTGGTGTTGTCGTCGAGCAAGAAGGTTTTGAAGGTGATCCTTACGAAGATTTAAGACTTGGTGTGGAGCACATTTTATCCGTTTGGCCAAACTAGGTAACAATTAAATTGAACTAAATTTATGACATGAGGAGAGACAATATGTCAAAGAAGATTTATAAAGTAGCTATCGTAGGTTGCGGTGGTATCGCGAATGGTAAGCACTTACCAGCATTGAAGAGACAAAAGAATGTCGAAATGGTCTGGTTTTGTGACATCGTTGAAGAGCGTGCCGAGAAGGCAGCTGAAGAGTATGGTGTAGAAGGTGCAAAAGTCACCACAGACTACATGGACATCGTTAACGACAAGACTGTTGATGTTGTACACGTCTTAACACCAAACCGTGAGCACTCATTTATCACGATCGCTGCTTTAGACTCTGGCAAGCACGTTATGTGTGAGAAGCCAATGGCTAAGACATCCAAGGAAGCCAAAGAAATGGTTGAAGCTGCAAAGCGTTCAGGCAAGAAGCTCACCATCGGTTACCAAGGTCGTCAACGTGCAGATTCCCAATACCTTAAAGACCTCGTTGAAGAGGGTGAGTTAGGTGACATCTACTACGCGAAGGCTCTAGCCATCCGTCGTCGTGGTGTACCTACCTGGGGTGTTTTCCTTGATGCAGAAGCACAAGGTGGCGGTCCATTGATCGATATCGGTACACACGCCATTGACTTAACCCTATGGCTCATGAACAACTACGAAGTTGATTACGTTGTCGGTAACTCCTACCGTAAGCTAGGTGACCGTGAGAACTCTGCAAACATGTTTGGTCCATGGGATCCAACAGAGTTCACTGTTGAAGACTCTGCCTTTGGTTTCATCACCATGAAGAATGGTGCAACCATTACTCTTGAGTCCAGCTGGGCATTAAACATCTTAGATGGCCGTGAATCCTCATCTGTACTTTG
This sequence comes from uncultured Oscillospiraceae bacterium, assembly GCA_964468675.1. Lineage (GTDB taxonomy): Bacteria > Bacillota > Clostridia > Saccharofermentanales > Fastidiosipilaceae > CAYXVJ01. The sequence continues at coordinate 7,336 of CAYXVJ010000005.1, read as the reverse complement.
CGGTACAGAAGGTGGTGCAGACATGACCAAGGGTCTACGCATCAATGGTGAGAGAAACAGCCGTCTTTACCAGTGGGAGCCAGACCTCGGAGGTGGCGGTGTTGCCTTCTTTGAAGGTGGCGGCGATGAGCCTGACTACGTACGTGAGTGCCGTCTCTTCTACGATGCGATCGAGAACGATACCGATCCAGTCGTTACACCTGAGCAAGCACTCGTTGTCACACAGATTCTAGAGGCAATCTATGAGTCCAGTGAGACACGTCGTCCTGTTTACTTTGATGAGAAATTCGCCTAAGTAAATAAAATTAAAAGTTGAATTTCTAATAGTACGAATTCAACGAGAAAACGTTACAATATGTGGCCTGCCTAAAGCATTAAGGTTTTAGGCAGACCATCACTATATGAGCGGAGGTAATTAGAATTATGTTTATAGGATTTCTAACGTCCTGTCTGCCTACAGTTAGCCTTGATGAAAAGATCGAATGGGCTAAGAACCATGGCTTTAAGGCACTTGAAGTTGCTGTATGGCCACGTGAGAATGAGCGTGACTACGCCAGTTCCGATATTGATGTCGAGAATCTGACACAAGAAGAAGCAGATGCCATTATGAAGAAAGTTCATGATGCAGGCTTACAAATCACATCCCTTGCCTACTACGACAATAACCTTGACCGCGATCCAGAAAAGAGAGCGTTCGTAAACCGTCACACCATGAAGTGCATCGACGCAGCAGCCATGATGGGTGTTGATTCCGTTGGTACCTTTGTTGGTCGTAACATCGATAAGACCATTGAAGAGAACTTCCCAGAGTTCCAAGAAGTCTTCTCCAAGATTGTCGGTTATGCAGAAGAAAAAGGCGTCAAGATTGTCATTGAGAACTGTCCAATGGATGGTTGGCAACAACCAGGTGTACCAGGCACCATCTCCTTTACCCCACAACTATGGGATGAGATGTTCCGCCTCGTACCAAACAAGAACTTTGGTTTAAACTTTGACCCTTCCCACTTGTACTACCACATGATCGATTACATTCCTTTGATCAAGCAGTACAAAGATAGAATCTTCCATGTCCATGCTAAAGATGCTGAGCTCTTTGAAGACAGACTTGCAAAATATGGTATCCACGATGCTTACTTTGGTGAGCAAGGTTGGTGGCGTTACCGTATGCCAGGTTTGGGTAAAGTGGATCTCAAGGGTATGGTCGAAGAACTTCGTGAGATTGGCTATGACGGTGTCATCAGCATCGAACATGAAGACCATCTATATGAAGGTACAAACGAAAAAGTTTATGAAGGTTTAGAGTTGGGCTTGTCCTACCTACAAACATTCGTAAAGTAAGATCGCTTTTTAGACGCGTAGTCGAAAGTAAAGAGGTTAGTAACAGTGAGTAAAACGTACAATCTAGGCATCGTTGGTTATGGCGGTATGGCTACCTGGCATCACGACAACATTTTGGATCGTGCCCCACAAGTCTTACCCTATGCCGTTTACGACATTGATCCAGAGCGCACAGCAGCTGGAGCAGAACGTGGTTTGAAACCATACAATTCAATCGAAGAGATTTTGGCAGACGAGTTGATCGACATTATCTTACTGACTTGTCCAAATAACTTCCATGCAGAGTATTCCATTCTCGCCATGCGTGCGGGTAAGAACGTCATTTGTGAAAAACCAGTGACCATGAACTCACAAGAGCTCATTGAAGTCATTCGTGTCAAAGAAGAGACTGGCATGCATTTTTCAGTGCACCAAAACCGCCGTTGGGACGGTGACTACCTCACGGTTAAAAATGCGCTGGCACAGGGCACACTCGGTAAGCCACACATTATCCGTTCAAAGGTATTGGGTTCTCGTGGTGTACCAGAAGGCTGGCGTACCCATAAGGAAACCGGTGGTGGCATGATGCTCGACTGGGGTGTTCACCTACTGGACCAAGTGGTTATGATGATCGATGAGCCCATTGTGCGTGTGAACGCAACGATGTACCACAAGGCATATACGGAAGTAGACGATGGCTTCATCGCAGACTTCGAATTTGAATCCGGTTTAATCGCATCGATTGAAGTGGACACCGTAGCATTCGTTAACGAACCTCGTTGGATCGTACGTGGTGAAGACGGTAGCCTTGTTATTGAGAACTGGGATATCGAAGGCCGTATTGTACGTGCAAGCGACAAGAACACGGTTTGGGAAGATGAAATTCTTTACACCTCTGCAGGTCCAACAAAGACCATGGCTCCAAGAACACGCTTTAGTGAAGAAACCTTGGAATTGCCAGTTGTCCGTGCAGACTGGATGGAATTCTACCACAACTACACTGCAGTTCTAGATGGTACACAAGAGCCTTATGTCTTACCAGGTCAAAACCTGTATATCATGAAGCTCATGGAGACATGCTTCTTATCTTCTGACGAGCGTCGTACAATAGAATTGGATTACACCTTAGAGGATTTGGTTAAAGATCCACTGGGTGCAACAAAGCTTGTGTAAGAGATAAGCTGTTTTAAAACTAAATGGAGCCCCCGAAACACATTTTGCTGTATGTTTTGGGGGTTTCCTTTTTAGTTTTAGGTGCTTAGATGTACATTTCTGAACGATTGATGACGAATCAGTCAGTCGAATCTTCTTCTACTATATTAGAAGGATTCTTTCTGATACAATTTTTACTAACGTTTTTATGAGGAGAGACTATGCCAAGTTCAATAAAAGATATTAATAGTGATGTGCTTTGGGATTTAGAAGGTATTGCTGTAGGTGCTTATATCAAGCGCTTTAACTACCCATGGGAAGCACTTCCAGGATTGAAGGACTTTATTTTGGATTTGGGACAAAGCTTAGATAAAACCCAGTACAAACAGTTGGGTGAAGATATCTGGGTTGAAAAAACAGCAATAATCGATCCTTCAGCGTCTATTACAGGTCCTTGCATCATCGGGGCACATAGTGAAATTCGCCACAATGCGTATATCAGAGGTTCTGTTTATATTGGCAGTCACTCGGTCATTGGGAATGCAAGTGAAGTGAAGAATGCCATTTTACTTGATCATGTAGAAGTACCGCATTTCAATTATGTCGGTGATTCCATACTTGGCCACTATTCTCATCTTGGAGCAGGAGCCATCACCTCAAACGTTAGAGGGGACAAGAAAACGGTGACGGTTAAGGCTGGTGAAGAGGTATTTGATACAGGGCTTCGCAAGTTCGGTGCTTTGTTAGGCGATAGAGTCGAGATAGGTTGCCAAACCGTAATCAATCCAGGATCAGTCATTGGTCATGACTCAAGGATCTATCCGCTGGTGCTTTTAAGGGGTGTCATACCAGCAAAGAGTCTTGTGAAGTCAGACGGAGTAGTCGTAGCAATAAGAGAGGAGCACTAATGCATTATACAGATAGAGTATTAGAAGAATTAACAGCAAGATATGCGCATCAAGCAGAGTTCTTACAAGCCGCCCAGGAGATTATGGCTTCCCTCAAACTTGTTGTGGACACTAGGCCTGAGATTGAAAAGGTTGCCCTTTTGGAGCGCTTGTTTGAACCAGAGCGGTCCATCTCCTTTCGTGTCACCTGGATTGACGATCACGGTAAAGTACAGGTAAACCATGGACTAAGGGTCCAGTTTAATTCTGCCTTAGGCCCATTTAAAGGTGGCCTTCGCTTCCATCCGTCTGTTAACGAATCAATTGTCAGGTTCTTGGCCTTGGAACAGACCTTGAAAAATGCCTTAACCGGCTTGCCGATGGGCGGCGCCAAAGGTGGTGCTGACTTTAATCCAAGGGGTAAGAGCAATGCTGAAATTATGCGCTTTTGTCAGCGTTTCATGACCGAGCTCTCAAGGCACATCGGACCGAATACCGATATACCTGCAGGGGATATAGGTGTTGGTCAACGTGAGATTGGTTATTTGTATGGTCACTACAAGCGTATGCGTAATGAGACAACAGGTGCTATGACGGGCAAGTCCCCTATCTACGGTGGATCTTTAGGCAGGCGTGAGGCGACTGGTCATGGGCTCTTGTATCTTGTTAAGACTGTACTAGAAAACCATGGGCGTGGCTTAGATGGCCAACGTGTCATTGTATCTGGCAGTGGTAACGTGGCATACTTTGCTGCCAAAAAGGCCGAAAGCTTTGGTGCCAAGGTCATCGCCATGAGTGATTCAGATGGTTGGATATTAGATGAAGAGGGTATAAAATTAGATATCATTGACGACATCAAGAATACGAGACGGGCTAGAATCAGTGAATATCAAGACCTGGTACCTGGTAGCGTTTATACCTTAGGTCGCGGCATTTGGCATGTCCCTTGTGACATTGCCCTTCCTTGTGCAACACAAAATGAAGTACATTTAGAAGATGCTAAAGCACTTGTTAAAAATGGCTGTTATCTATTGGCAGAAGGGGCGAATATGCCAACGACCATAGATGCAGTTAAGTACTTAAATGAGTCAAAGGTGCTGTATGTACCTGGTAAGGCTTCCAATGCAGGCGGTGTTGCAGTCTCTGGACTTGAGATGACGCAAAATGCTCAGCACCTTGCTTGGACAGGCGAAGAAGTAGATATGCACCTACAACAAATTATGGCAGGCATCTACGATCTAATCTCCATGACAGCAAAAGAGTACGGTCAGGACGGCAACTATGAGTTCGGCGCCAATGCAGCCGGCTTCATGCGGGTCGCCGAGGCCATGATCGCACTCGGTTACTAATAAAATATTAAATACCCTTAGTTTTCACTAGATAGGCTTTCGAGCTCCTTTAACCAGCTTTGACTAGATGCATCCGATGGCATGCGAAAGTCACCGCGTGGAGAAAGGGAGACGGAGCCTATTTTTGGACCATCAGGCATGCTAGAGCGCTTAAACTGCTGACTAAAGAAGCGGCGGTAGAAGACTTTTAGCCAGTGTAATATACTGCTAGCTGTATGCACTTCGTGATTCTTAAAGGCGTGCAGTGCGAGCTGATAGACTTTTATGGGTCTTGTACCATGACGCAGCACATGGTACATGAAGAAGTCATGTAGTTCGTATGGACCGACTAAATCTTCAGTTAATTGATCGAAAGTAGAACGTTTAATATCCATATTTAAG
>CAYXVJ010000005.1:1148-2240 GCA_964468675.1 uncultured Oscillospiraceae bacterium | reverse complement strand
CGGCTCCATACCGTATCTCAAGATGTTGTAGATGAAGAAGTCATGGAGTTCGTATGGACCTGTGGACTCTTCCGTGTGTTGAGCAATTTGTCCCTCTTCGTCTGGTGGTAAGAGCTCTGGGCTGATGGGTGTATTGACGATGGATTCTAGATACTGCTTTAGTTTTACTTCTGCTTTTGATGCACGCCAAGAGATGAGGTGGCGCACCAAGGTTTTGGGTACCGAAGCATTCACACCATACATGCTCATCTGATCCCCGTTATAGGTGCACCAACCTAAGGCAAGCTCGGATAAGTCACCGGTGCCCATGACAAGACCACCAACTTGGTTGGCAATGTCCATGAGGATTTGTGTGCGTTCGCGGGCCTGGCTGTTCTCATAGGTGATGTCATGTAGATTGGGGTCGTGGCCTATGTCTTCGAAGTGTTGCATGACTGCCTTTTCAATTGAGATTTCACGTACACTGACCCCTAATTCTTCCATTAAACCCAAGGCATTTTGATAGGTATGGTCTGTTGTACCAAAGCCTGGCATAGTGACGGCAACAATATCCGATAGGGGTTTATTCATTACGTTGAAGCTATCTACCAGTACCAGTAAGGCTAAGGTTGAATCAAGGCCACCTGAAATGCCAATGACGGCTGTCTTGGCGTTCGTGTGGGTCAAGCGTTTTTTTACCCCGTGCGCTAGGATGTTAAAGATCTCTTCACAACGCTCGTTTAGATGCTGTGGATCACTTGGGATAAAGGGGTGTGGGTCAATGGTGCGCTCTAATCTATCCCAAGGAGTAGGATTTAGTTTGTGCCGGACATAAGATGAGTAGATTGGTTCGACGTCTTGTTTTTGGCGAAAACCAACATTTTTTAAGCGCTCTGCTTGTAAACGTTCAAAATCAATATCTGCATAGGTGAGTCCTTCATTAAAGGGTTTAGATTCAGCAAGTAATTGACCATTCTCACAGATGAGTGAGTGACCAGAGTAGACAAGATCTGTCGTGGATTCATGGTGGCTCGCATTCGCATAGATATAGGCGCAGTTAAGAGAGGCAGACTGTTGTAAGATGAGCTGCCTTCTGTATGTGGCCTTGCCGAC
>CAYXVJ010000005.1:0-1138 GCA_964468675.1 uncultured Oscillospiraceae bacterium | reverse complement strand
GGCAGATAGATTCAATATGACTGTTGCGTCATTTAAGGCCATATCGATGGATGGAGGCTTAGGTGCCCATAGGTCTTCACAGATCTCTATACCTAATATGACTTCTTTATCGTCTACTTCAAGCTCAAACATCTGTTCACCAAAGGGGACCATTTGCCCTGCATAGGAAGCCAAATGGACTTCTCCTTCTAGCCTTTGTCCTGAGGAGAACCAGCGTCCTTCGTAAAATTCATTTGTATTTGGAATGTATGTCTTTGGAACAATGCCGAGAAGTGTATCACCTTGGATTAAAAGCGCGACGTTATAGAGTTGCCCTTTATTAGATAGAACGGTACCAATGCTATACACGAGCGATGGGAATTTTGCAGTATTTCTGATTAGCTCTTTAATCGCTGCTTCAGAAGCTGCTATTAGCTGCTCTTGGTAGAATAAATCCCCAGCCGTATAAGACGGGACGGACAGTTCTGGAAAGCAAACGATTTGGACACCCCTATTCCAGGCGTCTTCTAAAGTATTTAATATCTCTTTGGTATTTGTGCTCGGATCGGCTACGATTAACTTTGGTGATGCAGTAGCGATACGAAGATAAGGGCTTGGAATGGTCATGGGGGTACCTGCCTTTCATCTGGGGGCTCTAAGCATATTACATTCTCTATTATAGTACGAAATGTATCTTCAGTCTGGGTCTTGCAAGTTGGATCGTGTTATAATCGAACACTACTTATGTAAATAGGCTTTTTGCCCGATGTAAGATCGGGTTTACAATATATGAGGTGAAGGTTTTGGATCAGATGGATACAGGGATCAAGACAATTACAAGAAATACAAATGCGCAGGCAGTAGGCCAGCGTGTCATGGTAGCCATGAGTGGTGGCGTAGACAGTTCAGTTGCTGCAGCGCTTTGTGTTGAAGCACTTGGAAAAGAAAGAGTCATAGCGGTTTTAATGCCCCGGGGAGAACAGCCTGACATTGATAAGGCTTATGAACTTGTCAATCATCTTGGATGCAGTCTTGCGGTTGCATTTCCATAATGCCGCAAGTTCAACCTCTGATATTGCCACCTGACCAATCTCCAATACAGATGAATAGCCTTTCTTCTGATATTGGGTTGGTTCACGCGCAGCCATCTCTATCAGAC
>CAYXVJ010000004.1:27317-28692 GCA_964468675.1 uncultured Oscillospiraceae bacterium | reverse complement strand
TATGAACTGCGCCTCACTTGAGTTGCTAAGTTATTATAACGGTCAAAGGAAGAGAATGCAAGCGATCAAAATTTACGAATCTCTTACAAGTTCTTATACTTATTTTTAATATTGCTTAGCCATCGATCCCTCTCTTTAACTCTATAAATTCAAGTTTTGATACATCTGTGATTGAAACTCACTTGTATATTGACTAAGATTGTTACTATAAAGAAGAAAGGAAGTACTTTCATGCTATACCTTCAGAACCTTGGAAACTCCATTCTGAATGCGATACCCAGCATATTAGCTGCTATCGTCGTCTTAGCACTCGCCTTATTGGTCGCTTGGCTCGCCAAGCTAGTTGTCACGAAATTACTAAAAGCTACAAAACTTGATCAAAAGCTCAATCGTGTCGCCATCGAGGACAAAAAAGGTGCTACTACCGTAGACTATATCGGCCGGCTCGTCTTCATTATAGTCTTTGTCTTATTCTTACCGAGCATATTTGCAAGATTAGGCTTAGAAGGAGTCGCATCCCCCATCAGTAATATGGTCAATGCGATTATCTCTTACATTCCTAACCTATTAGCCGCAGCACTTATCTTATTTATAGGTTTCTTCGTTGCTAGAGTAGTCCGCGATCTATTGATCCCTCTACTTCGTAAACTTGGTGTTGACCGATTCCAAAATCCAAAATCCGCAGCAAAAGAAGCTGCTGGTATTGAAGAAGCTACAGTAGAAGAGAAAACTACTGGTGTTCGCTTATCCACAGTGTTAGCTAACATTGTATATGTACTGATCTTAATCCCTATTGTCATTGCAGCCTTGCAGACCTTGAAGATCGAAGCCATTTCAGCCCCTGCTATAGCCATGCTGAATCAGATCTTCATGTTCATACCACAGATTCTATTAGCCATAATATTAATTGCTTTAGGCGCCTTCATAGCACGCTTCGTGGGTAACTTACTCACTCAGCTGCTTGTAAGTGTGGGTACAGATAAGTGGATTGCAAGCCTCATGCCAGGCGAATTAAAACCAAGAACATTCTCGATTGCCAAAATCATTGGCAAGATCGTTCAAGTGGTCATTATCTTATTCTTTGTCGTTGAAGGCTTGAATGTCATTCAATTGTCCATATTGCAAACCATTGGCGCCGCCATCATTGCCTACCTGCCAAATGTACTGGTAGCCATATTGATTCTATTGGCTGCCATGTTCCTAGCAAACTGGCTTGAAGGATTCATCAATTTGAAGCTTACAAACTCTAAAGGCGTTGCTGTCTTAGCGAAGGTAACCGTCATGGTCTTAGCACTGTTCATTGTCTTCGATCAGTTAAACATTGCAGACGCAACCGTTAACGCAGCCTTCCGCTACATGATGATGGGCCTTGCGG
>CAYXVJ010000004.1:23580-27307 GCA_964468675.1 uncultured Oscillospiraceae bacterium | reverse complement strand
CGCATTCGCATTAGCCTTTGGTCTAGGTGGCAGAGACTTCGCAAAGAACACTTTGGCTAAGATTTCTGAACGTGCTGACGAAGTGGCCAAAGACTTCCGCGATACAGAAGACCGTGAGCTAGATGAAGCGATCCGTGAAGCTGAATCTAGGGATCAAAGCTTTGATTCTTTTGCCAAAGACGCTGAACACTTACAGCACTTGCAAGACGAAGATACGGATCACACACCGACAGAAGAAGGACATTAAACTTGGGTAAATGGCCAAGCATCATTCAATTTAATTTTAAGAAGACGAACCTACTGCAGGTACTAAAAGCTGCAGTAGGTGCAGCCTTGGCGATTGTAATCGCTTTAGCCATTGGCCTCATGAATGCTCCTTCAGCAGGTATTGTTACCTTACTGACAGTCCAGAACACAAGACGAGAGACGCTTCGCCTAGTTGCCAAGCGTCTTTTAGGTTTTGTCCTAGCGACTGCCATCGCTATTTTAAGCTTTACTGTTGTTGGCTTCCATGCCATAGGTTTCGGTGTATTTGTCCTGCTCTTCGTAGGCCTTGCAACCGTCCTTGGCTTAGAAGACGCCATCTCCATGAACGCCGTTTTAGCAACCCACTATTTGATTTGGAAAGACATCAATTTCCCCCTCATCTTAAATGAAGCAGGTCTTTTATTCGTCGGCATGAGCATTGGCATACTGATTAATCTAGCCATGCCCAGAACCTTGCCCTACATTAAACGAGAACAAGAAAAAATCGATAGCAAAATAAGCGAAATATTAAGCCGCTTAGCAAATGAGTTGACAAGAAGCGGTGGTCTAACAGCAGTAGATGCCTTAGATCAGTGTTTCATGGATATAAAAGAGCAAGTAGAAGATACACAGGATATGGCAGTTGAAGCCGTGGATAACACGTGGCAAGTCTATACCCAATACTTAAATGCTTACCTCCAAATGAGGAGGCGGCAAATACAAGTCCTCGATCGCATCTACTCAAGGCTCCCCTACCAAGATGAAGTCCTTCCTCAAAGTATGGATCTAGCCACGTTCATTAAAGAGATCTCTAAAGATTTCCATGAGCATAACGATGCCTCCGAACTCCTGTTACAATGGAAGAGCTTACGCGAGGACTACAGGTCTCAACCCTTACCTAAGAGCAGGCAAGAATTTGAGCAACGTGCAGGGCTCGTACAGATTCTAGAGGATTTACGTTATTTTCTGGAATTAAAAGAGCAATTTTATTTGGAGTGGACGGAACCATATCAAGATGCAAAATAAAGAGTATATTCATGCAACTCGTTCTATTGGCGAGTTGATACAAGCCCTCTTAGGCCCATATAGTAAACAAGTCCATTTCGAGGATGACTTACTCATATTCGGTGGTAGGAGCGCAAGTAAAAGCAGCAAAATTGCAGGCAGTGTATTCCTTCTCTTGGCCATTGTCCTTTATCTACTGGTACTCCTTCTATTTGACGGATGGATAGTGCGCATACTCATGAGCATGCTCGCTACTATGCTCATGTATATAGGACTCTTTTTTATCCGCTACTACCATGCCGTGATATTGAATCAGAAGACTAAAAGCATAATTCTAGAATCGAATAAGAAGCAGCAAGCCTTCGCATCGTTTGAAGATGTCATACACTTCAAAGATACGGAGCACAGGCAACAAGGGAAATACCGAGCCACTACGCTTAGTATAGTGCTAAAAGATAAACGGGAATTGCGCTTACTGACCTATAAAAAAGATTTAGTGCAAGAGTCATTCCCAACGAGTATGAATCGTTTACTATGGGCTTGGTTAAATGGACACAAAGAATTAGGCGAGGTGCAAAAGTGAGCGATTACATCATGGACTTAAGAAAAGTAGTAGGAAACAGGCACCTCTTGCAGTGCGGTGCTAGCGTCATCGCAATAAATGAAAAGGGTGAAATCCTCTTACAAAAACGTGGTGACGATGGCAACTGGGGCTACTGTGGTGGATCAGTTGAACTACTAGAGCGTGTAGAAGATGCAGCCAAGCGAGAATTCTTTGAAGAGACAGGCCTTACTGCACATAAGTTAGAACTGTTCGGCGTCTTCTCTGGAGTCAATATGCATCACATCTATCCGAATGGCGATGAAGTCTCAAACGTTGATATCGTGTTCTTATGCCGTGAGTTTTCAGGCGAGCTTACAATCGATGGAGATGAAGTCCTCGATTTAGCTTGGTTCTTGCCCGATCAATTACCAGAAGCTATCGCTCCCATGAACGTAGAACCCTTAGAAGCTTATCTTAAAATTCTCTCTTAACATACATTAAATTCACAAACCGTTCTATTTTACATTGTAAGCGTCTGATATAATGAAAACACGCTGGATAACAGCGGGAGGATTTTAACCAATGAACGAACAATCCAATTCGGGAAACAATAGACCACCTCAAGAAGACAGACCTTCAAACAATGGTGTTCGCCCGATCAGACGTATAAATAATAAACAAGAATTCTTTAGAACGCACGATGACGTAACAGCTACGGATACTGTTGTATCTAGGCAACGTCATACGGAGCGCATGTCTGGCATACGCATCGCTAACATTCCTGCCAAACAAGATGACGCAGAAGTAAAAGAGACAGGCGATATGCCACTGAGCCCAGACGAAGCAAAGCATGTAAGGCGTACAACTGGCAGTGGAACACCACTCTTAACGGATGGGTACACCAGCGGATCTGCTTTAAAGCGTAAAGAACGAGAAGAGCTGCTGCTAGCTGAAACATTAGACCAACTATCCCCGTCTGACAGAAGACGTTATAAGCGTGAGCTCATGAAGCTTCGCACAAGCTTACGTAAGCGTGTCAGCGGTAAGCCTACTAGACCTGCATTCTTACAGACAACGTCTGAAGTTACAGGTCGATTTGTAGGACGTGTTTTAAAAATAACAGCCTTGCTCTTAGCAACGATTATTTTCTTTGTCGGTGGCATCGGCGGTGGAATGCTCCTGGCTTATTTCGCGACCACTGAAACATTAGATCCAACCTTATTCACTGTTGGCTCACAAACATCTACGATGTATGGAGCAGACGGCGAGATTATTTCAATCTCTACTGGATCTAGTAACACCGACCGTGAATATGTCTCCATCCACGAGGTGAAACATACCTATATTGATGAAGCCTTTATCGCGATTGAAGATGAGCGCTTCTACGACAACATCGGTATTGACCCAAGACGTATCGCAAGTGCCGTGGTCTCTGCCTTAGCCAATGGAGGTACCGCAACGCACGGTGGTTCAACCATTACTCAACAGACGGTCAAAATGCTGACTGGTAAAAACCAAATTTCAGCGTCTCGTAAAGTACAAGAATGGTATAACGCCATCCAATTGAAACAAACACTAACCGACGATGAGATTTTAGAGCTCTACATCAATCTAGTGCCTATGGCCAACTCATATGTCGGTATACAGTCCGCAGCTAAGGCTTACTTCAATAAGAATGCATCTGAAATCAGTTTAGAAGAAGCTGCATTCTTAGCAGGTATCCCTAAAGGGCCATCCATCTATAACCCACTGACTGAAACAGGTATGAGAAACGCTCTTCGTCGTCAAAGAATCGTACTCGCCAAAATGTACGAGCTGATGATGATTACGGAGGCTCAGTACAATGCAGCTCTGAATAACGAATTGGTCTTTAGACAAACACCTCCTAGTGTAAGCGGTACAAGCATCAACTCTTACTTTGCCGAGCACGTC
>CAYXVJ010000004.1:8110-23570 GCA_964468675.1 uncultured Oscillospiraceae bacterium | reverse complement strand
TCTACGAAGAAGTCGTAAGGGACTTACAAACTGAAAAAGGCTACACCTTAGAAGCTGCTCGTAATATTGTGTTTAACGGAGGTGTTGAGATATTCACTACCTTTGACGCACACGTACAGTCTTATGTCGATGCAACATTTAATAAGCCTGAACTCTTTGCAGCCGATCCAGGTCGCTACATTGGCTTACCTGAAAAACCAGAGGCCGGTTTAGCCGTCATTGATAACCAAACTGGTGCTGTCATTGCAATGGGTGGTGGTTATGGTGAGAAGTCTGCAAACCTTGTTTTAAACAGAGCAACCGATATCCAGCGTCAGCCAGGATCTAGCTCAAAACCACTAAACGTCTATGCACCAGCCATTGAAATGAATAAGATTACGGGTGCTACCATCATTGAGGATGAACTGGTCTACATGGATCCAGATAACCCTGACACACCATATCCAAGAAATGCGTATTATCCAGAATACCGCGGCAAAATGACCGTAAGAAACGCAGTCAAGATCTCAAACAACGTACCTGCAGCTAAAGTCATGGAGATGATCGGTTTAGATAACTCAAAGTACTATCTTGCTAAAACAGGTATTGACCGCATCAATGACCCTGCTAGAATCTCGATGTCAGTCGGTGGTTTCCAACAAGGTATGTCACCTTTAGAAATGGCATCGGCCTTCTCAGTCTTCCCATCTGGCGGCATCTATACGAAGCCTTATGCTTACACCAAGGTCTTAGATGTCAACGGCAATGTGCTGTTGTCCCAAGGCCCTGACTATGAAGTCGTCTACCGCCCAGACACCGCCTTTATGATGACCAAGATCATGGAAGAAACCATCTTGGGTGCAAACAACGTCTTCTATTACGAAGGATCTGCCTACCTTTACGGTATGGTTGAAAACGAAAATGGTGAAACGATCTCTACTGCAGGTAAAACAGGTACCACTGACGATCAAAAAGATAAGTGGTTCGTTGGCTTCACGCCATATTACACAGCTGCAGTCTGGTATGGATTAGACACCCCAAGAGCTATTCCAGGATCTGACAACGAAGGTGCCAAGCGTATCTGGTTCGATGTCTTCGACAACTTACTCTTAGACTATCCAGCAGCGGATTGGGAGCAACCAAGCAACATCGTTGCCTTAGACATTGATGTACGTAATGGGCTATTGGCAAGACCTGAATGTACAATCCAAAACCCACTCAATGTCGTGACCGAATACTTCGTTGCAGGTCATCCACTGACACCTACAGACTACTGTGACATCCACGGCAGCCATGAGCACGAACACGAAGATATCGGTGCTGGCGATGAGGATGAAGTAGATCCAGATGCAAGCGACGAAAGCGACGACAACTCAGTTGACGATGACGACGGTGTCACTGAAACAGACGCGCCAGAACCCGTAGAGACAACAATAGCTCCTGTAGAGACAGAAGCTACTGATGGTGAAAACACAGACGGTAACTAAGATACTAAGATCAATAATAAAACAATCACTTAGCGGCGAACAGAGTACCAATTTGTTCGCCGTTTAATATTCTAGAAATATCTTCAGGGCGATGTCCTTGCGTGATAACCATATCGATGCCTGCCTTATTAGCAAGCTTCGCAGCTTGTATCTTCGTTAACATACCACCGGTACCCAGCATACTCCCTGCATCTCCACCCAAGGCTTCAATCTCGCTTGTAATGCTTGGCACAAATGATATCATCTTGGCTTCTACAAGATCTGTCTTCGATGCATGAGGATCTAGATCGTATAAACCATCCACATCAGATAAGAGAATTAAGAGGTCGGCATGGCATATTTTTGCAACGATGGCCGACAATGTATCGTTATCCCCAAAAGTCCCGTTATGTAAAACTTCTCGTGTTGATACAGAGTCATTCTCGTTAATTATCGGCAGTACTTTCTTCTCTAATAACGCCTCGAAGGTGTTAATGATGTTCGTGCGGCTTTCTTCTTGGTCCACATCGTCTTTGGTGAGAAGAATTTGAGCGGCTACATGGTCGTACTCTGCAAGTATCCTCGTATAGTAGTTCATTAAAGCAACTTGCCCAATAGCGGCCAGAGCTTGCTTTTCAGGCAAGCTGCCTGGGCGCGAATTCTCGCGCATCTTATTCATGCCCATGGCAATTGCACCTGATGAAACCAAGATAACTTCAACGCCTTGGTTCATCTGATTCGCAAGTGCCCTACAAATACGCTCCACGTTTTCAAGGTCTACTGCACCACCAGGATAGGTAACAGTTGATGTTCCAACCTTAATGACGATGCGCTTCGCTTCCTTCAAACCTGCTCTTGCTTCTATTTCTAGATTTCTTTGCACAATTATCCCCCCACAATCTCAGTTTCGCGTTAGAATAGCATACATGCATTATACCTATTGGAGGCAATATGAAAAAGAGAGAAGATTATATCAGCTGGGATGAGTACTTCATGGGCGTAGCCCTCTTAGCTGCCATGCGCAGCAAAGACCCCAATACCCAAGTTGGCGCATGTATCGTCAATCAAGATAGAAAGATCATGTCGACAGGCTACAACGGCCTTCCAACAGGCATCTCAGACGATGACTTTCCTTGGGATAGAGACGGTGACTTCTTAAATACGAAGTACCCTTATGTGTGTCACGCAGAATTAAACGCGATTTTGAACCAACCAGGCACAAGTCTAAAGGGTTGCTCAATTTATGTCGCTCTCTTCCCTTGTAACGAATGCTGCAAGGCCATTATTCAATCAGGTATCGCTGAAGTCGTCTACCTGTCAGATAAGTACGCCGAAACAGAAGGTACCATCGCATCTAAGCGCATGTTTATGGCAGCTGGCGTCCGTCTGCGTCAAATGCAAGCCGCAAACACAAAAATACTATTAGACTTCGAAGTAGAGGCATAAATACATGACATTTCTAGATTACGTTAAGATTACCCAAGGCACAGCATCCACCAGTCGTTTCTCCAACGGGAACACCTTACCGCAGACAAAAAGGCCCTTTGGTATGTCGAGCTTTGTGCCCCAGACACGCTGGGAGCAAAACTTCTACCATCCAAGTGACCGTTCAATTGAAGGTGTACGCTTAACGCATCAACCAAGTCCTTGGGTCGGTGACTTCGCAAGCTTCCTCTTGATCCCACAAGCAGGGATCCCCTATAGCATGAAGGACAATATCTGGTCAGGCTATAGGCCAGAAAAGGCTGTACTTACACCTGCTTACCAAAACATTGGTTTCCTGCGTGCTAGAGCTACATTTGAGCTCGCGCCGACAGACCATGGTGCTAAGATTCGCATACAGTACGATCCAAGTACGAAACTACCGCGCTTAGCCATTCGTCCTATGGACGCATTCACCAAGATCAGCTTTGATCCCAAGACCAATCGCATTGAAGGCTATACCAAGCACAGCACACACCCTGTGCCCGATAACTTCGCCTTGTATTTTGTCATGGATATTGATGGTGCAGTAGATAGTGTAATGGCAACGAACAACGACGGCAGCCATAAGCCTAGCCTTGAGAATGAAGGCATTGGAGCAGGGCTCAACATCGCTTTTAAAACCCACGATGTCGAGTTCCGCTTAGGGCTCTCCTTCATAAGCCTCGAACAAGCTTCGTATAATTTAGAGACTGAGATCGGCTCTAAATCTTTAGAAGAGATCAGAGAAGAAGGTGAAAAAGTCTGGGAAGAACACTTATCCTTAATCGAGATTGAAACAACAGATATAAAAATACTAGAGACTTTCTACTCTTGTATGTATCGCCTCTTCTTATTCCCGACTCGCATGGATGAAACAAATCCAGATGGAGAGCGCGTGCATTATTCACCATACGATGGACAAGTCCATCCAGGGCCAGCGTACACGAATAATGGTTTTTGGGACACGTTCCGTACCGTCTATCCTCTGTATTCCATTATTTGTCCAGAGCGCTACGCAGACATTCTAGAGGGCTATGTGAATGCTTATCGTGAAGGCGGTTGGCTACCCAAATGGCCATCACCAGCTGAGACCGGCATAATGCCAGGCACCTTAATAGATGCCGTCATCGCCGATGCAGCCGTCAAAGGGATTGCATCACAAGAAGTGCTAGAAACTGCCTTAGAAGGCGCAATTAAGCACGCAACGACCGTTGCAGATAGACCTGCCTTAGGCAGAAGAGGCGTTCTTGAATACTTGGAGCTAGGTTATGTTCCTAGCGATAAATACCAAGAGAGTGTTAACAGAAGTCTAGATTACATCTATGGTGACTTTTGCATTGCTGTAACAGCAGAAAAATTAGGACGAACAGACATCAAGGATAGATTCTTAAAGAAAGCAGATAACTATAAAAAGCTATTCGATAAAGAAACAGGCTTCATCAGAGGCCGTCACGAAGACGGCACTTTCCCAGAAGATTTCGATCCCTTCACTTGGGGTAACGAATACACAGAAGGCAGTGCATGGCAAAACTCATTAGCTGTCTACCATGACATCGATGGCTTAATCGAACTCATGGGTGGGAAAGATCAGTTCATCTCTCATCTAGATACCTTATTTAATACGCCACCATTCTATAACATCGGTAGTTATTGGGCTGAGATACATGAAATGACTGAGATGGCCGCCATCGACTTTGGCCAGTTCGCTATTTCTAATCAGCCAAGCTTCCATATCCCATACCTATACGCAGTAGCAGGCGAAAAAGAAAAAGCCATCTTCTGGCTAGAACGTGCCGTAAATGAACTCTTCACTGCTGAAGTAGACGGCTTCCCTGGTGACGAAGATAATGGCAGCATGGCAGGTTGGTACATCTTTACCGTCATGGGCTTATACCCCATCTGCCCTGGTAAAGCAGAGTATGTTGTCACCAAGCCATTAGTCGATAAAATCACCATTAACGCTAAGACAATATTAAGCCCTCATATCAATGGCGTACTGGTAAACGAAAAACTTGTGACCGACAGCTATCTAGCTCACAGCGAACTGATCTAGCGCCTTAAAATGCTAGATCCAGTATTCTGTAGATCACTTATATTACAAGGACATCTAAGGTAAAAGACTGCCAAGTTTAATTGAGCTTGGCAGTCTTTTTATCTTTATCTTGAAATACCATCAGTAATCTTATCTGTGGAGATTCGTATTTATTTTGCTAGACGCTTAGCAAAATACCTTCCTGTAGCAGCTATGAGCGCTAATTGCTCAGGCCACAATTCTTTAGGGTACTGTCCAAATACGTTTCTGACTTCAAAACTGATCGCCCCGCTAAATGAAATATCTCTCAATCCTTCAATAAAAGCTTCCCAGTCGCTAACGCCCATGTATGGAGCTAAATGCGAGTCGTTACGTCCATCGTTGTCATGGATATGGAGTACTTTTACTCTAGAATTCAACTTACGCAAGTTCTCTCTAAAATCTAAACCGAGCAGTGTCTGATGACCTGTATCGTAGCAAAATGAGAAGCAATCAAATCCAGCAATCTCATTGAGTGCATCAATATAAGCGATTGCCTCATCGGCATCCGAACAGATGGCACTGTACAATCTACCATTATATGAAGTAAACATATTCTCAAGACAAATACCCACACCGTATTCCTTACTGTATGGGATCAATCTTGTATAAAATTCTTTATTCACTGCCCATTGTGTCTCTGAATCTAAACGCCAACTGTAGTCACCAAAATTAGGGTGTACGACAATGTATGGGCAGCCTAAATCTTGGCAGACAGCCATGGATTTTACGATTGATTCGAATACCAAGTCATCCATCTCACTATTTCTAGTGTACGTTGGGTATGGCGCGTGGGCTTGCGCGACTTCTAGTCCCTGCTCTTTTATTGCATCGACAATCGGCTTATAAAAAGCCCTCACGTCTTCCACAGACTGACTGAAGATGCTGTCTAAATCTCCTGTCACTACTGCATGGTAGGATAGCTCCCCTGTGAAGCTAAAATCAAGAGCATCAAAACCTGCTTCCTTGATTAGCTTTAGCCCTTCTTCTGGCGCATCGTATAAAACAATTGGACTTACTGTAATACTCGTTTTCATATCCATTGACCCCTCTTTAGTCAATCAAACACTTCACACAAACAAGAACTGTTTATGGGTACATCTGACGAACACATCAATACACTAAAATTTAGCAAAAATCTGTTCTTAAACCTCTGCCAAACAATAGTATACGACTAAATCCTTTAGATTGCGGCATGTAAAGTAAATTTAATAGTAGTTGATCTATGCTTGACATAAATCACGAAATAAAAAGATCCCACCGAAGCAGGATCTCTCTAAACTCTATTCTCTTTACTCTACTATATTTAGCTTAGTTGTTCTTTTGCTTGTTCTTTAAAGATGCCTTAACAAAATCACCGAAGAGTGGGTGTGGACGATTTGGTCTGGATTGGAATTCCGGATGGAATTGAACACCGACAAACCATGGATGACCGCTCAGCTCTAAGGCTTCAACTAGCCCTGATTCTGGGTTACGGCCAGAGACAATCAAGCCAACCGCTTCTAACTGTGGCAAATATTCATCGTTCATCTCGTAGCGATGGCGATGACGCTCACGTATAGACGAAGTACCGTAGGCTTCTTGTACCTTCGTACCTTCCACCAAGGAACAAGTATAAGCTCCTAAACGCATGGTGCCACCTAAAATGACAGACGTCTGGTCTGGCATTCGGTCAACGACTGGGTATGGAGTTTCAGCATCTACTTCAGTAGAGTTTGCACCCTTTAAGTTTGCAGCATTACGTGCGATCTCAATGGATGCCACTTGTAAGCCCATGCAAATACCAAAGTAAGGTACTAAATTCTCACGTGCATAACGAGACGCTGCAATCTTGCCTTCAATACCACGGACACCGAAGCCACCAGGGACTAAGATACCGTCGACATCACCTAGCATTTCCTCAGCATTCTGATCGTTTAAGTCATCTGCTGCAACCCACTTGATCTCAACGCCTGCATTCTCACGAATACCACCGTGTGTGAGTGACTCAACGACACTCAAGAAAGCATCCGGTAATGCAACGTACTTGCCAACAATGGCAATCTTCACGCTGTGCTCTGGGTATAAGTGGCGATGCACCATGTTCTCCCATGAACTTAGATCAATTGGTGGACATTCAAGTTTCAGATCTTCCAAGACGAGATGAGGCAATCTTGCCTCTTCTAGCATCAAAGGCACTTGGTATAGAGAATCACAGTTTGTATTCTCAAAGACATGGTCTACTTTTACATTGCAGAACAAGGCTAATTTTTCACGCATATCTTGTGGAATGGAATAGTCACTTCTGCAGATTAAGTAATCTGGTTGTATACCAGCCTCTTGTAAGGTCTTAACCGAGTGCTGAGTAGGTTTAGTCTTCAACTCACCACTAGCAGTCAAGTAAGGTACTAAAGTAACATGAATATATAACACGTCGTTCTCAGGCAATGAGAAGTGCATTTGACGGATCGCTTCTAAAAAGGGTTGACCTTCGATATCACCGACTGTACCACCAATTTCAGAAATAACGATATCCGCATGCTCACCTGCTTGCAAGATACGACTCTTAATTTCATTTGTAATATGAGGAACGACCTGTACGGTACCACCATTGTAGTCGCCGCGACGCTCCTTGTTAATGACGTTTTGATAGATCTGACCGGAAGAAACAGACGAACGTCTGCTAAGCGGTGTATCTAAGAAACGCTCATAGTGACCTAAATCAAGGTCAGTCTCAGCACCATCGTCGGTGACGAACACCTCACCGTGCTGAAAGGGATTCATAGTCCCTGGATCCACGTTTAAATAGGGATCAAACTTTTGTAATACAACATTAAAACCGCGAGCTTTTAAGAGCTGACCTAAAGATGCAGCTGTTATGCCCTTTCCTAACGATGAGACGACACCCCCGGTAACGAATATATACTTTGCCATCATCAACCTCCCAACGACAAACACAAAAACAACATATCGACTTAGTATATCAGATTCATTGCATTCGTGAACCCTTATTTTTTACATTTTAAGAAGGCAGATACGAAAACCATATCCGCCTTCAAATGTACTAAATAGACTTCTATCAACCTCAAGACCAGTTATACGTTGTACGCGCTGGCTGATGTATCGCCGCCCTCACCTGTCCAATTGGTGTGGAACATCTCACCACGAGACTTATCTGTACGCTCATAGGTATGTGCGCCAAAGTAGTCACGTTGTGCCTGCAAGAGGTTTGCAGGTAGGTTTGCACAACGGAAGCCATCGTAATAGGAGAGTGCTGCATTCATAGCTGGCATTGGAATACCTGCTAATGCACCAGCTGCAACTACTTTACGCCAGCCATCTTGTGCTTCATCGATTTCATTCTTGAAGTAATCGTCAAACAAGAGATCTTTTAATTCAGGATCCTTATCGTATGCATTCTTGATGTCACCTAAGAAGACGCTTCTGATAATGCAACCACCACGCCACATTTGTGCGATGCCACCGTAGTTTAATTCCCAACCATAAGCTTCTGCTGCTGCATGCTTTAAGGAGAAGCCTTGGGCATAGGAGATAATCTTGGAAGCATATAGAGCATTCTCTAAGTTCTTTAAGATTGACTCTTTATCTCCTCCAATTAGCTTTTCGATCTCGCCACCAGCTTCAATTTTACGGTCTGGACCATTTAAGATGCCAGATGCTTCAACACGAAGATCCTTAAGTGAGCTAAGTGAACGAGCAAATACTGCTTCAACAATTAAGGTCAAAGGATTACCGTGTTCTAGTGCCTCAACACCTGTCCACTTACCAGTACCCTTTTGTCCTGCTTTATCTAGAATATAGTCTACAACTGCTTCGCCATCTTCATCACGGTAGGCAAGGATCTCTTCTGTGATTTCAATCAAGTAGCTATCCAGTTTACCCTTGTTCCACTCAGCGAAGACTGCTTGCATCTCATCGTTGGACATGCCTAGACCATCACGCATAATCTGATAGATCTCACAGATTAATTGCATGTCACCATATTCGATACCGTTATGGACCATCTTAACGAAGTGGCCTGCACCACCATCGCCAACCCAATCACAACATGGTGATCCGTCATCTACCTTTGCTGCAATGGCTTGGAAGATAGGCTTTACATGTTCCCATGCTGCACGCGATCCGCCTGGCATCAAGGATGGTCCCTTTAAGGCACCTTCTTCACCACCGGAAACACCTGAACCAACATAGAGCATACCAGCTGCTTCTACTTCCTTCACACGACGCTCAGTATCTGGGAAGTGTGAGTTACCACCATCAATGATGATGTCGCCTGGCTCTAAAAGTGGCAACAAGGTCTCGATGAAGTCATCGACAGGCTTACCTGCCTTAACCATCAACATAACCTTACGTGGCTTAGCTAATTGGCTTACTAATTCCTCTACGGAATATGCACCAACAATGCTCATACCTTCGGCTCTTCCTTCAATGAAGCGTGTGACTTTATCTGTTGTACGGTTGAATACCGATACTTGAAAACCATTGTTTGCCATGTTCATGACAAGGTTTTCTCCCATAACGGCTAAACCGACTAAACCTATATCTGATAATCTTTTTTCATCACTCATCTTTTTACCCCTTAACGCCTGACGCGTGCATTCCCCTCATAAATTGACCAGACCATCTCTTCGTCTGCTGGTGAACCGTAGTCTGTAAGCATGGTTGTTGCAAGGACGCCTGTCGCCCAAGCAAACTTGACCCAGTCAGAAGGATCTTTCTCGCTGATGATCGAATAGAGTAAGCCACCGACAAAGCCATCGCCACCACCAATACGATCCAATACTTGAATCTCTCTTGGTTCTTCAACGTGCCAGTTACCGTTCTCATACACAAGAGCGCCCCACATATGCTCGTTAGCACTGCGTACTTCTCTTAAGGTATTTGCGAATACAGAACAGTTTGGATACTGTTTATGAACACGCTCGATCATCTCTTTGAAGCCATCAATCTTCTCTTCTAAGCCATCAATCAGGTCAGTTTCAGGACCTTTAATGCCCAATGCGAGCTGATAGTCTTCTTCGTTACCAATTAAGATATCAGCAAGGGACGCAATCTCATGGAATGCTTTACCTAACTCTTCTTCACGGCCTTCCCAGAAGGATGCTCTATGGTTTAAATCAAATGAGATTTTTGCACCTTCAGCTTTAGCTTTACGAGCAACATCTAAACAGAACTCACTGGCCTCTTCAGATAAGGCTGCAATCAAACCGGAGAGATGGACAACCTTAGCACCATCTTTAGCAAAAATACGGTCTAAATCAAAATCTTCTGCTTTTAATGTACGGCCAACTTCACCAGCTCTATCGTTATGTACTCTAGGGCCTCTCAAGCCATAGCCACTGTCTGCAATGTTGAACTGGTGACGATAGCCCCATGGTCCACCTTGCTCTACATCAGGTCCTTCATAGGCAATGCCACGGAAACCTAAATCACTCTTAATGAAGGCAGAAATCGGGCTGCCTTCCACAAAGTTTGTTAATAGTTTGACCTGTTTGCCCAATGATGCAGACACTTGTCCTACATTAGACTCTGCACTGGTTGACTGCATGCTGTATTCACGGCTGACGTGAACCGGTTGACGATTCAATGGTGTAATCCTAATTCCAATACTGGTTGGGATTACCAAATCAAACGCTGCATTCTCTCGAAGTTTCATTGATTAAGATCCTCTCTTTCTTTAGCCAAAGCGGTTACTACCTATTTATATGCATATTAACATTATACTCACTCGCCATAGAATTTGACACGTTCAGCCCACAATCCTAAAGCAGGGTTACTGATGAAGTAAATTTCTTCGCCATTTACTTCATTCCAACCATCACGAAGTTTTGTTGGATCATATTTTTTGACGGCTTCTTCATAAGGCATGTAAGCAAAATTAACACCTTCAATTTGCTCTTTAGTCATGTGACCTGGAGCATACGTAATCTCAAAGCGATCTTCTGATGAACCATGAATCAAGTGGGCTGCAACACCTAAGGATTGAGCCAGCTCTTCATGCTCTAATACAAGCTCTGCGACTTTCTCAAAGCCCACGTAACCGTATTTACCAATTAGGACATCGTTACTTGGATCTTCACCAAAGGCTTTGACGCCAGGTGCTAGAATAATTAGCTCACCCTCATCAGCCATAGCCATTCTAGTGCGATAGATTGCCTTGTTACCAACCCAAGTCGTTCTAAATTCTTCTGGTTTTAAATAAGCAACACACTTCTTGATCGGCTTCTCAACGAACTTGATGTTCAGTGCTTGACTGACTTCAACAGTACGCTCAAACAGATCGTAGCCACGACCTAAGGCAAGGCTTTGCACATGCACCTTATCGTTCTCATCTGTTGTAGTTGCCGTTAGTGCATACATCAACTTCACATCATCCATGAAGGTATCTTCTGCATAATTTAAGACTCTACGGACAGGCGTATCTGCTTTACCCATCATGCGCTCCATGCCATATAGAGCACCTAAATAGTGACTGGTGTTGATAATCGCGTTGCCACCACAACCAACAAATAAGTTCTTGTTGTAGTTGGCCATACCCACTACTTCATGAGGAACAACTTGTCCTACAGAAATCACGAGGTCGTAGGATGGATCCATGACCAAACGATCGATTTCAACATCAATGTCCACAGACAATCTGCCATCAGACACTTCTTCAACAAATGACTTCGGAACTGTACCTAAATGCACATTACTATTTCGCCAATCGTGTACTTTAAAGTTTTCATACGGAATGCCTGGAAACATGAACTCTAGTTCTTCTTCAGTCATTTCCATATGTGTACCTAGAGCAGGTAAGATATCAATCTTTGTGTCTGGTAATAAATCCCAGATCATTTTCGTGATCTCTCCTGCATACGCATTTAAGCGTGTAATATCAGGCGGTATAATTAAAACCTTATTTAAATTCCCTGCAGAAGCCAATACTTCTTTTAAGGCCTCACGGATACCATCATCCGTAATCCCACTATCAGTCTCTGCACGCAAAAACATATTCTTAAGAGCCATATCAAATCCCCTTTATGAGCAAAAGCAAATTCCAATTAGACAACTTCTATCTCCATTATAAACCATATTTGGAAAGCCTCCGAACGATAATCGATCGAAGGCTTTCTTATCTTGTGTAAATATGTGCTTATCCTTTGACGGCACCAATCATGACACCCTTTACAAAGTACTTTTGTAAGAATGGATAGATACACAATACGGGGACTGTCGTAATAATAATCGCCGCGTATTTAATGGTTTCAGCAAACTGATCAATTTGATCCGATTCAGATGCTGCTGAATTCAAGATATTCGAGTTTGCAATTAAAACTGCTCTTAGTACGTTTTGGATCGGCAACTTGTAGTTATCCTCAATGTAGAGCGATGCAGGGAACCAGCTGTTCCAATGGCTCACACCGTAATACAACAAGAGTACTGCAATGGTTGGCATAATCAATGGTGTAACAATTCTAAATAGAACACGAATGTCATTGGCACCATCAATATGTGCTGATTCTAACAAGCTGTCAGGTAACGCTTCAATCGCTGTCTTACAAATGATCGAGTTATAAATGCTAAGACCACCAGTAAGGATTAAGGCAAATAAGCTATTGAATAGATCTAAACTTCTTACATTCAAATAACCAGGAATCATACCACCATTAAAGAACATGGTGAAGAGGATGATGAACATAATCGGTTTCTTGAAAAACACCTTCTACGGCCCAAAAAACAATGCAAGTAGTGCAGGCGTGCCAGTAATATTTATTATATTCAAAATGTCAATTTCGCCAATTCAAAAAGGATTTTAAACCTTATAAGCTTACAATTTGTAACATTCATATGATCCTTATATCGAATTTTGCACTATTCATAATGCTATCTAGAACTTCTCATATTTAATGATAGCTATCTGATTTCCTTATTAGCTATACTGAAAAATTACTTATATGACATTTCGGTAACATTTAGCAGACCCTGTGTGCTTGTATGCTACAAGTAACGGGTTTAGAGTAAAAGACAGTAGCTATCCTAGGAGGAACTAACGATGCATATATATATTATTGGCAGTGGACCTGCCGGCGTGAATGCTGCTCAGGCAGCTAGGAAGGAAAATGAGGACGCAAAAATAACGGTGTTATCAAATGATACACATTTACCTTACTTCAGATTGCGTCTATTCGACGTCATAGAAGACCCCAGTTCTAAAGAGAAGTTAATCTTACACCCGATGAGTTGGTATCAAGATCAGGGAATTGATCTTCAATTAAACACCACTGTAAAGGCGATTCATCCTGAAGACCATGAAATAGAACTAGACGATGGAACAAAACTTGCCTACGACCGCCTGATTATCGCAACAGGTAGTAAAAGCTTTGTACCACCCATAAAAGGCAGTGAGCATAAAGATGTTCATACACTATGGACGATGGATGAAGCCATAACAATTGGCGAGAAATTGGACGGTAAAGATAAGGCCGTCGTTATCGGCGGCGGACTGTTAGGCTTAGAAGCAGGTCACGCCATGGTTAAGAAAGGCTTGGATGTCACCATCATCGAAGTCTTACCAAGACTGATGACTAGGCAATTAGACGATCAAGCAGCAGCCCTATTTAAGAAACACATGGAGAATAAAGGCGTTCACATCATCACCGCCGCAACAACCGAAGAAATTGTAGCAGATGAAACGGGACAACTAAAAGAAGTTCGTTTAGCCAGTGGTGAGACTTTCCCTGCAGATATTGTCTTTATCTCAGCAGGTGTAAGAGCGGTATTAGACCCTGTACAAGATAGCGGCATTCAAATCGATCGTTGTATTGTTGTCAACGATCGTATGGAGACTAACGTCAAAGACGTCTATGCCGCAGGTGACAATGTCCTCTTTGATAACCGCTGGTACGGTTTATGGCAAATTGCCATTGCTCAAGGACGCATTGCAGGTGCAAATGCTGCAGGAAGCAATGTCTCCTACACCATGCCTGTCCCTCCATACGTCATGAACATGATGGGCACCAGGATCTCATCTTCAGGTGTCATCGACAACCAACATGACGTACCTGCTTACCACGAAGAAATCAAAATGGACGACGATGCTTGTACATACGAAAAACTTGTCTTCTCAGGCGACCGCTTAATCGGCTTCGTCTTGTTAGGCGATACAAAGCGTCAAAATGAGCTTCAAAAGCGCATGTTGTAGAACCCATCCACTTTATGGCAAAATGAATACACAATTCCCGCACAGGCTGCAACCTCTCGCAGCCTGTTGCAGTATTAATAGTGATTGGACATTCGGCAGGTAAGGTAATGAGTGAAATTCCTAAGCAGATAGACGAACCTTTTGATCCAACAGATATAGAAGACGTTGTTCTGCAATACAGCAATATGGTATACCGCCTGGCTTTGAGCCGGGTTGGTAATATTGAGGATGCTGAGGATATCACTCAAGAGGTCTTCATACGCTACCTCAAGCATGCAAGTAAGATGGAATCTAGTGAACATCAAAAGGCATGGCTGTTACGCGTATGCATCAACTGCAGCATCAACCATCATACGTCAGCGTATAAACGCCATCACGCGACCTTGACCGATGAACTTGCAGCGATAACAGAAGATCCTAAAGCCAAAGTCTACGAAGAAGATGAAGCCTTGGCACTTCTGGTGCAATTACCAGCCAAATACCGACAAGCGCTCCATCTATACTACTATGAAGAGCTAAGTGTCCAAGAGGTAGCGACTGTGATGGGCAGTAAAGAAGGTACAGTGAAGTCTTTGTTACATCGGGGACGAAAAAGACTACGCACCTTATGGGAAGAGAGGGAGGCCTCACATGAACAATAAAGTTATAAAACGGGGTAAACCTAGCCCTTTAAACAAGAACAGCAGAGCTCGTGACAACAGCGATGCCTTCGATAGCATCTTTGCCAAGCAATACAAAAGTGACATGCAAGAAGAAGCATTCAGTAAGGATGCTCAGTTCAGTTTAATTGAAACACTGAAAGTCGCGAATCAAGAACGCTTATTTGATTCCGCCAAAACAGACGCCAAACAAACAGTTCAAACAACATTTTTCAAACGCTATAAAAAGCAATTGGCTTTCGGCCTAGCTGCCTTTGTACTTTTAGCTGGCGTGACCTTTGCCACACAAGGCTTTAACTTCTTAGATCAGATAACTCGCAATGAAGGCCTTGATGCCGAGAACCCCAACATGGGGATGAATCAAGGAGGAAATCCGCAGGACAATGCTGACGAAGAAGCAGCCGCAGAAGACTTTGACCTAACATCTGACGATGGACAGGTACCAGCGAATGGTCAAGACAGTCCAGGTGTTAATGCCACTGGAGAGCCAGGTGCAGCAACAGAAGAGACCAAGCCTGCTGACCTTGAAACAAGCATTACGGAAAACTTCTACTTACCAGGCTATGCCATTGTCTCAAGCGACGGGGCAAACAGAGTGCTCGTAGCAGAAAACTCAAACGAACATACGATTGACTAC
>CAYXVJ010000004.1:1965-8100 GCA_964468675.1 uncultured Oscillospiraceae bacterium | reverse complement strand
AGCACCAGAAGGTACGGGCGTATTCAAGATGGACTTGAACTATGTTGCATCAGTAGATGACAACTTGGCTTTAGAAGTGATACTCCATCGCGAATTCATATTAGAAGAGATGACAGCTAACGGTTGGAGCACGGTAGACGGTGTAGAACTGGATCTAAGGGATTGGTTTCATAACAATAACCCAGAAATCAAATACGACTACCTATGGCTAAACGACTTTGAAGTCGGTATCCAAACGCCTGCCAATCTAGCCTTTGATATCAATCAAGTGCTAACTAAAGGCAATAACTATCGCTTAACATTCACACTACAAGGCCAAACGGTGAGTCTGCCATTTACCCCTTGATGACGGGTAGGCTGATGACTTCCAATGTTCTTTTAATTTGTTCTTTTAAATCCACAGTGTCTGGCGCTAAATAGCGCCATTCCTTTTTGTAGCCTAAGCAAGCACAGATATAATCGATGCCGTCTTCTGTAAAGCGTCTTCTGTGATGTACATGTCCACAAATAGCAGCTACAGGCTTCATTTCACGTATAAACTGATTGAGTTTCCTACTACCTAAATAGGCATTGAAGAAGCCCCAGAGCTCAAAGCGCCTACTTGGCACAGAGAACGCTTCGTTATTGATCATGTGGGAGGTGTAGACGATGGGTTTATCGTTATACTCCTCTTTTGCTTTCAATAACAGGTCTCTTTGCTCCTCAATAAAGTAATCCGTCATGTACTCATCTGATTTTAAGAAGTCTATATAGTACGCATCTTGCCAACGGCTACCACGCAGCATCTTCTTTTCGAACTGCTCATGACTATACCTTTCATGGTCGGCATAGCTGTAATCGTACCAATGGATGTCACCTAATAACACTGCCCCTGGTGTATCAACAATCTTCCCTGACAAGCAATTTGGATCCTCTAGAAAGAGCTTATAAATGTCTCTTGTATCTAAGCCGTTATATCGGTCCCACATATCATGGTTACCTGGCACGTAATAAACTGGGATTTTCAAATCCTCGATTAAAGCCTTCACATAGCTTATGCTATGCCCTACTCCATTACTGATATCACCTGCTAGGATCAAGCGATCTACAGGTGTATCCAAAAACAGTTCATACAGAGCTCTTGTAAACTGTTGCTTCATCACTTTGTTATTCAAGTGAATATCCGAAAGGACTGCAACTCTATCCATCTTCATCAAGATGCTCGCTTATCTTGATCAATTAATGCTTGTGTGTCCAAGAAGAGTTTTCTAAGCTTCGCTGGCACAGCTACTAAAGCCTTTGCCGCATGGGTATATAAAACATACGGTTTAAGACCTGCATTAAAATGTAAGTTTTTCTGATACTGTGGCAAACCTAACATAGCGAATACTTGTGCCATGTCTGGTTTTGTTTCTGTAGCAAGCTGCAAGACAACATGCCCATTTTGAACATAAATACGTGTAATACCCATTTGACCAGCCTTAGCCCTGATAAAAGATATATCACAAAGCGTCAAGACGGCTGCTGGTGGCTCACCAAAGCGATCGACGATCTCATCAATAACATCACCATAGTCGGCACTGCTAGCGATATGTGAGATACGTCGATATAAATCCATACGCTCGCCGTCATCTGGAATAAAGTCTCTCGGGATATATGAGTCTAGAGCAAGTTCTACCATACACTCCACAATAACTGGGGCAGGTGTTTCTTCTGCACGAATCTCTTGACCATCCACAGCTTCCACTTTACGCACAGACATCTCTTTGGGTAACTCTGCCTTCAAGCGCGTCATCTCTTCATCTAGCATCCTAGTGTATAAGTCGTAGCCAACTGTCTCTAATTGACCGTGTTGCTCCGCACCAAGTAGGTTTCCTGCACCTCTCACCTCAAGATCACGAAGGGCAATCTTGAAGCCAGCACCTAGTTCTGTATAGTCTCTGATGGCAGCTAAACGCTTCTCTGATACTTCAGTGAGCACCTTATCTTTACGGTACGTGACATACGCATAGGCCTGCCTTGAAGATCGGCCAACTCGGCCACGCAGCTGATAGAGTTGGGCAAGACCTAAGCGATCTGCATGCTCCACAATTATGGTGTTGACGTTTGGCATATCGATGCCTGACTCAATGATGGTCGTACAAACTAAAATATCGCTTTCACCTTCAACGAATGATGCAATGACATCCTCTAACTCATGTTCATTCATCTTGCCGTGGGCAAAGGCCACACGTACGCCAGGTAAGCTCTCTGCAATCTCGGCTGCTTTTTCTCTAATCTTTCTTGTATCGTTAAAGAGATAAAACACTTGGCCTTCACGTGATAGCTCCCTTAATATCGCGTCTTGAACGATGGCATCGTCATACTCCATGACGTAAGTCTGGACTGGGCGCCTATCTTCTGGTGGTTCTTCAATGACGCTGATGTCGCGTATCCCTGACATCGACATATGAAGCGTCCTTGGTATAGGAGTAGCCGTAAGTGTCAGTACATCCACTTCAGGTTTCATAGCTTTGATCTTCTCTTTATGGTCCACACCAAAGCGCTGTTCTTCGTCGATGACGAGCAGACCTAAATTCTTACATTCCACGTCCTTAGATAAGAGCCTGTGCGTACCGATGGCAACATCGATCGATCCGTTTTTTAATCCTCTTATGGTCTTATTGATTTCACTTTTACTCGCAAAGCGACTTAATAAACCTACACGCACTGGGAAGTCACCAATTCGGTCAACAAAGTTTTGGTAGTGCTGACCTGCAAGTACTGTTGTTGGTGCTAAAAAGAGTGCTTGTTTGCTGTCACCAACAGCTTTGAAAATTGCTCTAAAAGCAACTTCAGTCTTACCAAAGCCGACATCTCCACATAAGAGTCTATCCATCACTTTAGTGGACTGCATATCCGCTTTCACTTCCTCAATACAACGCAATTGATCTTCTGTCTCTTCGTAAGGAAAGCTTGCTGCAAAGTCCTCATCCCAACTGTTATCCTCGGGGAATTCATGACCCTTTAGTTGACTTCGTTTGGCATACAACTGAATAAGGTCTGTTGCTAAAGCACGAATAGAATCTCTAGCACGCTCTTTTAAGCGGCTCCACTCTTGTGTGCCCAAACGAGTGAGTTTAGGAATCCTTCCTTCTGAACCAACATACTTTTGAATTTGGTCTAGTTGCTCCATAGGCAGGTGCAACTTATCGTCACCTGCATATGAGATAGACAGGAAGTCTCTTTTTGTCCCTGAGGCGTCCATATTGGTCGTCAAGCCTTCGTAGATACCAATGCCATAGGTTTCATGGACAACGCGCTCACCAGGCTTTAAATCACTAAATAAGTCGATCTGTACGCCTTGCAAACGACTTTTTCGTTTGCTGCGACGGGCACGCTCGCGTCCAAAGATATCTTGATGCCCAAAGACGATTAAGCCTGCTGCAGGGTACTCAAAACCGCGCTCTAAACTTGCATCAATAATTAACGGGAGCTGATCGATACCTTCTTCCAAGAAGTAGTCTTGTAAACGCTTCGCCCTCTCTTTAGTTCCTGTGTATAAAATGGTCTCTTCACGTTTAGCAAATCTAGAATTTAGAAGCTCCAACAAGAGTGCTTCACGACCACGATAACTTTCTGCTTCGCGTCCTACAATGCTTAAATTTTGTGCATTCGGAAAGCCGTTTCCTGAACCTGGAATCGTAGCTAAAGATAAGACCTTTGCGCTTTGATCTAAATGTTTAAAACAATCCGTGGATTTGATTGATGCTTCATTGGCCAGGCTAAAGGTCTGTCCCTTTTCAAGTAAGCCTGTGACTCTTTCAGCTTGCTCTGCTTGACTCGCATCAAGGCGATGGCGCAGGCGTATGGGTTCATCTACAGCAATCAAAAAGCCAAATTTGAGCAGATAGTCTAAAATCGTTGACCCCTCTGGCCAAACTAAGCCCAGCCATTTATCGATCCCAGGGAAGGCTTCCCCTTCTCGAATTCGCCTCGTATCTTCCTCAACAAGATCTTGTAGCTTAGATAACGTTATAGCATCGACCAAATTGCGCTTCATTTTGAACATTTCAGCTTCAGCATAGTCTAAGACTGCATCTGCAATTACTTCACGTTCAGATTTGTCTAAAATAACTTCTAATGCTGGAGGGATCGAACAAGATTTTATATTCTCAACACTTCGCTGTGTCTCGATGGCAAAGCACTTGATTTGATCGACTTCATCGTCAAAAAAGGAAATACGATACCCAATACCCGTACCAATATTGCGGTAATTCTCTTCTAATCCAATCGGGATAACGTCAATGATGTCACCGCGTCTGGCGTATTGGCCTGGCATCTCCGCTTGCGAGAGCCTATCGTAACCCAATTCAGTTAAGCGTTCCGTTAATTTTGCAAGGTCATAGACGCCACCTACTTCAAGCTTTATTGTCGCAAGGTTCAGTGCATCTGGCGATGGTAGCACTTGCATCGCAGCATTGCCACTCACAATTAAGACATCCACGTCCCCTGCAAAGATGGACTGTAAGATACCCAAACGCTGTTGCTCAACATCTCTAGACATCGCATCGACAGTGCCAAGCTCTAGCTCTCTTGCACGAAAGACTTTAATCCCTTCGGGTCTAGAAGAGAATGCTTGGAGGTTTGTCTGGTATGTTCTAGCGGCAAGTTCATCGGAGACATAAATGGCAAGTGGTCTGTCCTCAGCTTGCTCTTTTAAGGCAGACAATAAATAGGCCTTCTGGCTATCACCAGGGCCTATCAGGTTCACGTGGCCTTCTTGCCATGCCTGTTCTACTTGCGCAAATCTTGGATCTTTCTTAGCCAAGTCCAGCAAGGCTAAGGTCTGAAGAGCTCGCTCCATCTTATCCATTACCTCTTGAATTTATGCGATTCATGGCGAGTTGAATATCACTTGTGACCATGTAACTAATCGCTGTAACAATACGATCGAAGACATCTTTTAGCAAAGGCTTAGCAGGTTCTGGAATGGCTGCCAAGACATAAGAGATGATGTCTTGCTCTTTAGGTTGAGGGCCAATACCGACACGGAAACGTGGGAAGGCAGGGCTCCCAATATGCTTAAGCAAAGACTTCATACCGTTATGTGTCCCAGCTCCGCCTTTCTCTCGTATACGCAGCTGACCACAATCAATATCGATGTCATCGTAGATAACCGCAACACGCTCTGGCGGAATCTTAAAATAGTCCATCGCCAGGCGCACACTCTCGCCGCTATTGTTCATGTAGGTTTCTGGCTTTAATAAATAGACTTTTACTCCATCGATCAAACCTTGCCCATAAACGCCTTTAAAACGGGCTTTATTAACCTTAATTTGGTAATGGGAAGCAATGTAATCAATGGCCAAAAAACCACAGTTATGCCAAGTCCTCGCATACTTTAGCCCGGGATTACCCAGGCCTACGATCAGCCAAGCTTCTTGGCCATCTTCTTTTTGATTGCGCTTAAAAAAACTCATATTTTTGTCTTATTCCTTCAATTAAACTGGCTCTGATTTCGCCACACCACGGCGAACCCAGTCTTCAATATTCGTCTGACGACTTCTGCCGACTGCCAAAGCAAATTCTGGCACATGACCTGTTATAACAGATCCAGCAGCAATATAACTATTGGCTTCAATGTCTACTGGTGCGACAAGGCTTGCATTAGACCCAATCATGGCAAGTGGACCAATCGTTGTCCGATAGGACTTGCCTCTCGCATCTTCATTAACGGTTACAGCCCCTGCACCCATCCTGACACCATCACCGATGTCTGCATCTTTAATGAGGACTTTGGGATCAATGACGGCCCCATGCCCAATGATGGCATTGGAAATATCTGCACCTGAGCCTACCTTAATATCTCGCTCTAACCAAGCACCTTCATGCAAGTGAGCGTATGGGCCGATCTCGCAGCGCTTGCCCACAAAAGAATTCGATATCACAGCTTGCTTGACGACTGTTTTATCACCAATTTGCGAACTCTCGATCACACTATTGGCACCAATCACAGCCTTCTTGCCGATCTTTGTATCGCCAGTAAGGACACTGCCCGGCCAAATCACAGTTCCTGGACCGATCTCAACGCTTGCCTCCACAAAAGTCTGCTCAGCATCAATGAACTCCACCCCCTGCTCTACATAACGGCTTATATTTCTGCCATTCAAGATA
>CAYXVJ010000004.1:0-1955 GCA_964468675.1 uncultured Oscillospiraceae bacterium | reverse complement strand
TGCTGCAAGGTTACTGTCAATGATACTTTCAATAGGCAAGATGGCCTCTGGGAGCACTTCTCTAGTCCCAACTGCTCGCCCTTCATTTAGCAAGATCCCTAAAATAGGTGAAACATCACCATTCGTCGAGTTATTTTTACCAAGTTTACCGATGGCCGATAGCAAACGAGCGGTATTAAAGAAGTAGACACCACTATTGATTTCTCGAAGCCCTTGTGCGGGCGGTAAATCATACTCTGCTTTACTGCCTAAGAAGATACCTCTGGTATCCCTTAAGATTCGCTCAAGACCATTTGCTTGATCACTTACTGTAGTCAAAATCATAGCGTCATAAGCACGTTCAATGAATTCTACTAACGATGCACGGAGTACATCATTACCTAAAAGAGGTAAATTGGCTGGCATAACAATGGTTATACCGCTCCTACTTTCAATGAAATTTGCCGCTTGCAAGATTATGCTACTGTGATCGCTTTCGTCATAAAAAGAGAAGGCCACCCCTTCACCTACGATCTGTCTAATATCTTTGTGTTCTGGACTGATTATGTACAGTTGGTCTCCGGCTCCAGCTTCAGTCAAACTATCTTTCACCCAACTGATCAGGGGCTTGCCTGCCAGCATACGGGTTAGACTGCTTTTTGTATTAGCAAGAATCACTGCAGAGATATTCATCAGAATATGCCTCCTTCTGGCATAGGTATATGGCCAAAAAAGAGCTACTCCTCTTCTTTAGCTGTTCTGTCGCATCACCTCCAATTATATCACGAGTGCATTTGCCTGATGCTTGTATAAAGCACAGTCAGCAAAAGATTAATTTCTCATGTCTTATGCATGACTTGGGTATACGCCAGCTGTGGACAGTAAACAGCTTCACCTTTTTTCATGGGCGATGTGGAAATGTTAGTATATCTTTCCACAGAAATGTGGATAATGTGGATAACTTTGAGGATAGATCTGCTTTAAGTTACAGTTCTGTTAAAAACGTGGAAACTCCGCTTAATACGCCATTTCACGCCAAAGTTAAACAAAATTTCTTTACGATATTCCAAATGTAAAATACACTTCAAACTCACTCATACCAGTGGTTTCAGCATGCCGAACGATCATTCCTTTATCTGATGCTTATCCATGGAAGAATGTGGATAATGTGGATAACTTTGTGGATAAGTGGATAAATAGCGTGGGATTTCAAAACTTTTCAACAAGCATGACTGTCCACCAATTGTTAGATTATTGTAAAAAACCAAGCTTGACGAGGTAGGTACGAATGAATAAATTCTCAAGTTTTACACCCATACTTATACAGGCAAGCGAATTGAATATTCAATTCATAAGCATATTTTTTATCTTAAGTTTAATTTACTTGGCTATTTTAGACTTAAAAACGCGGCTCATACCTGACCGCTATATCCTCATATCAGCTCTACTGGCGTATCTCTTATCCATCTTATTACGCCATCAAGAAGCTCCTTTGTCCTTACACTTATTGGCTTCACCTATTCTAGCGGGCTTATCTTGCTCAGCCCCCTTCATCCTTCTCTTCTTCCTTCGTGATGACATTGGTGGTGCTGATAGTAAACTTGCCTTCATCTGCGGCCTTTATGCAGGCATCGAAAAAGGCTTCAAAATACTACTCTTAGGCAGTCTTTTCTCAGCATTGATCTTCACCTTATTTTACTTGATCAAAAAGAAAAGCTGGTCCAAAGAAAAACTAAAGACATACCCCTACCCACTCTTTCCTGGCATCTGTCTCTTTTTATGTATAGATCTATTGGTCATTACAAGCCTGCTACATTAGCTTATGTTAGATAAAGAAGCAATAGAAGTGTAAAAATTTTTGCCGTTCCCATCCGGCACTTAGCTCTTGTGCCGGACAGGTCGGGCGCTATTCGGGCAAATCTACCTTGCCGACGAAAGAATAGTATATCTCGATTTCCTGTCTGCGGTTTTTGTTC
>CAYXVJ010000003.1:18114-28746 GCA_964468675.1 uncultured Oscillospiraceae bacterium | reverse complement strand
CCACCAAACGGTAGATGACCCATTTACCGATGAAGGCTTCAACGAAGATTTCATGCGCTCTGTAGCCCGTTCAGGATCCAATGCCGCTTACTTCTTATATCCAGGTCAAGGTCATCTTTTTACAGATCCTAGCTT
The DNA here is from genome assembly GCA_964468675.1 of uncultured Oscillospiraceae bacterium. Lineage (GTDB taxonomy): Bacteria > Bacillota > Clostridia > Saccharofermentanales > Fastidiosipilaceae > CAYXVJ01. The sequence goes on along the minus strand of CAYXVJ010000003.1, from coordinate 28,611 downwards.
AGAGGAAGAATACGATCCTACAGCAACAGCGTTACTATGGGACCGCATCCTATCTTTTATTGAAGATGTGCAGGAAGAGAGTGGTAAAAAGCCATCGTCTTCCTAATTGGAGGTGCATCTAGAGGACGCTTTTTATGCCCATGAGGATGGATAGCCTTTAACCAGGCTTGAAAATCCTCTTTTTTATGCCATTTTCCAACAACGACGAAACCGACAGACCGGCTGTCTTCTTTCCACCACACCTCTGAAGATATTACTAGCTCTGCTGCCTCTATGGCATCTTTTTTACTCTACATTAAACCCTCGATCATCTCGCGGTGTTCTAAGTTACTCTCAAACGTAACCTGACTAATATACATCTATAACTACTCCAATCGACTGTATTTTACCTGTCAAATCATAGCTCAATTTTTTAGATCTTGCACCAATATTCAGGTCAAACTTTTCACTATTTTTTCAGCTGCCAAAGCAATAAACATAAAGTGCGATGACCCTCCACCTAACACATACTCCACTTGCTGCCACAAATAAGGAAAGACGAGCAATTCTGGGAAGTCTGGCCTAATCAAGGCCGTGCCTGAAATAACACCACCTGGTATAAATGACCAGTCTGCACGATTCAGGCCATAGCCAACGGTTGCGGATGTGGTGCCTACACCTGATGCAAAGGACATAGTATTCGATCCTGGGTGACAACCCAAGACAAAATTGAGTGCATTCAAAGTTAGGTTTGGATCAAAGATGTCCGGATATGCATCATGTAAGAAGTAATACTCGAAACCTAAGCGTTGTATATCCCAGCCTGCACCCCAAATATGCGGTCTATAAGGAATACCATACGGTGTTTCTGCGCTTTGTTCGATAAAGCTTCTTTTCACGTCTAGCACTGCCGATCTAAAAGCTTTACTAAACTGTGTATCTGCCATCTTCATTTCTGCTCTAGCCATGAACCAAGCAGTTTCATTCATAGAGCTTAGAATTACATCCACTTGGCTTAATAGGTAGCCTTTATACAAATCATCTTCTGTTGTTAAGTAGAGCTCAGCCGCAGCATGGATCTTAGGAATCCTTGAATCTATAGTCTCTTTTGTCACCTCAAAGAGTTCTCTTGCTGCCAACAATGCATCGGCACTAAGCTTTGGATTAAAGTTTTCTAGAGCACGACTTGCAGCAGCTAGGTGTGCAGCTGTTCTTAATTCACGTGCTGGATTGTCTTCAGTGAAGATCCAGCGATCGTCATCTGTCCCCTTTATGCCATCGCTCATAGTGGAGCTATCACCTAAGTGCACATATTGTCTTAAATCATTCGAAATTATCCCGCGGTATAAACGGCCTAAAGACTTATAGCCTCCAATAATGGATAGTAAGCCATGTTCGATTTGTTGCAAGATGTCATTCTTACCATCAGCTTGATGGATCTCACAGATCTGCTTTTCTTGATCTATGGTGGTAACATCTAAATCCACATCAAAGGCCTCATAGGCAAGAGAGAGGATATATACTTCACCACTTTGTGATTCGATCCTCAGATCGAAATCCCCAGCATCGTGCCAGCCACCTTGATCTAAGCCAGGTACGTGCTCACCCGGCTCATAAGCTGTTAAAGTCGATGGACCTTGGCTATAACCATCAATATGATTGAAATCTACAGGTGCCATCTTAGCATCGTCATGGTGACATAAGCCATGCCAGACTCTATACTTCTCACTCACACGCATATGGCACATCTGAACTGGTAAGAAATACTCTAAGACGGGTTGCCATACACCTCGTTCATAGACATCCTTGGCAATCTTAAAAATGGTGGATTCAGAATCACCATAGCGAATCTTATACAAACCCTCTGCTTGAACACTAGAAAAATCAAAGCGTAAATAACGATAACGTAAGAATTCGCCCCACTTTGAGCCCGGTTCTGTCAGAACAGTTTTTTCACCGTCTCTAGTAATCTGTATCAAGTCAATATCACTAAAGCGATTTGTTCGTTGATCCAATTCAATTACGGCGATCTTTTCTTGTGCGGGGTGGTAACCCACCTGAGAACATTGAATAACGGCCTTATAAGTCCATTCTTCAACAAGCTTTGGTTTTATTATCCATTCGATGGCTGCCACAGTCTCACCCATCGGCACTTCACTACTTAATACAAACCAGCCGTTATTATGGTTCATGCGACCATCGTAGAGCTTTAAATCCGAGCCTAAACTTTCAACCGTGAAGCTACTATATGGATCGTCAGGCCTTAGTGTGAAGCACTTACCTACTGCATATGGCTTGGCTATGTTGCTATCTGCGGTAATCGGGTTATAGCCATGCTCGTCTCTACTTAATATTGAAATATCTGCCTTAGCATCGGCTTCGTTGTATCTGCCAGTATGTAATATATTAGGTTCTAGTGCTAACAAAGGGCTATTGGGTTGCTCCGGGAAGATGCCAAATGCTTCATCCATAATCCATGGTTTACCTACTAAAGTACCTGGGAAGAGTTCTAGGTTAAAACTAAGCTTACCTGAAAAATGTTTAGGTATGGGTCTATCTAAATCCACGCGTACATAAATAGAATCCCCTTGAGCTATGGTTTTAACGTTGTAAGTGAATTCAAAATCAGGATAGATCATGGGGTTAAAACCACTTAAATGCCTCGACTCATCAGGATAGGCCAGTGTGGTCACAATACTTTGTTGCTCATGGTCTACTACCCTGTCCAACTGTTTAGGTACAGGTTGCCATTGACCAGGTGTCTGCTCAAAGCGAATATCGCCATTTGTTGCGATGCGATTGCCGTGTAAAATTAAACTCACACCTGATTGGTGCCCTTCTGGGTACACATCATCAAAGGCCATGACGTCTACACCAAAATGCTTAAAATACCCTGCTTCATTTAGTTTGAAGCCATCTTTCTTCACGTCTTGATCCATAAGTAGAATCCTCTCATATAAACTACTACTAATATACTATAGTTCTATGCCTATCACGCTTCTACATGCTCTTTTATTAGGTTACTTTCATACACTTCTTCTCCCGATAGAAGGCGGTCATAGTAAGCATTCTTCTGATCGATATACAACATGCTCTCTTCTATGCGCTTGATGTCCAATAAAAGCTTTGCTCTCTTTTCTGAAAGCATACTTTGCCTAGCCTCAACGGTAGATAAGCCATCAAAGCATAAATGCATATACGCCTTTAACTCTTCTATAGAAAAGCCACATGCTCTTAAAGCTTGTACTCCTTCAAGCCAAGCGACGTCCTTATCATCAAAGCGCCGATGCATGTTCTCATCTCGCTCCATATTAGGTACCAAACCTTCATTACAATAAAACCTAAGTGTTTCGTATGGCATCAAGACTTTATCGCAAACATCTTTCATCTTATATGGCTTCATTTTGATCCTCCTTGACCTGTAGTCGCTACAGGGTGCTATGCTTAAACTATATCAGATCCAAGGAGGTATGTAAGATGATGTACAGAAGCTTAAACAACGGTGTACAGATGCCCATTTTAGGTTTTGGGGTATTCCAAATCCAAGACCCAGAGGTTTGTACCAAAGCAGTTTTAGATGCCATTGATGTTGGCTATCGCTTAATTGACACAGCCCAAAGCTATGGTAATGAGGAAGCTGTTGGAAAAGCCCTATCCGAAACGCCTGTAGCAAGAGAGGATCTCTTTATTACGACAAAGATCTGGATCTCTGAATATGGCTACGAAAAAGCAAAGGCATCACTTGATGCGTCACTTAAGCGCTTACAACTAGACTACATCGATCTTGTTTTATTGCACCAGCCCTTTGGTGATACCTATGGAGCCTATCGTGCCTTAGAAGAATACTATAAAGCAGGTAAACTACGCGCTATTGGCGTGAGCAACTTCTACCCAGATCGTTTGGCGGACATGGTTCACTTCAATGAAACAAAACCTCAATTGAATCAAGTCGAAGCTCATCCTTTCCACCAGCAAGAAGAAGCAAGGGTACTCATGGAGAAATTGGATGTGCAGATGCAAGCTTGGGCACCATTTGCAGAAGGTAAGAATGATCTGTTCACAAACGACATCTTGACAAAGATTGGCAAGGCACATCAAAAGACTGCAGCTCAAGTGACCTTACGCTTTTTAATCCAGCGTGGCATAGCAGTCATACCCAAGACTGTTAGCAAAGATCGCATGCAAGAAAACTTTGATGTCTTTGACTTTGAGTTAAGCAAAGAAGAAATGGACTTAATCCGCACCCTTGATACAGGCACATCTTTGTTCTTCTCTCATCAAGATCCAGATACAGTAGAACGCTTCGCAGGCTTTACTAGAACGTTCTAACAGCTAGAGGATCGCTTAAAAAATACTTTTAGACATACTGCAGATATGCTGCGTTCTACGGTAGAATAAAGATAAAGGAGGGCTTACAGATGCCTAAAAAAGCTTTATTTTTACTAGCTGAGTTCGACGAAGATTCGCAGCACATCTGCACGTCCCTCTACGATCTTTTAAAGGCCAAAGGTTTTAGAGGCAGACAGTCTAAGCACTTACCGTACCACTTCACCTTGGGACAATTCGATTTGTCTAAAGAGGCTAGTCTACCGCTTTTGATGGATGAAATTGCTAAAGATACAAAGCAAATTGATTTACGCATGAACCATTTAGGCCTCTTTGGCTTAGAGGTGCTTTTCTTAGAGCCTGCCGTTAACATTGAACTACTACAGTTAGTTAGACAATTTTTCCCAAAAGAAGGCTTAGGCAAGCACCAGTTTGTTGCACACACAACGATTCTAAAGGATAAAGAAGATGAGATCCTTAGAGCATTGCCAATACTGGCTAAAAACTTTAAGCCCTTTCACGCAAGGATTGAAATACTTACATTGTATGAATTTTTTCCTGTTAGATTGATCCATCGAGTCAAACTTAAGGACAGTTACTAAGCTTGTTTTACCCTCTGTTACAGTCTAAAATGAAAGCTAGTTAAAAACGCTAGATGAAGTACTTACTTCTCAGGGTTTCAGGGAGGCTTTCATGCGGCGCTTAAACCTGTTTGAATTACTGGATCGAACAAGAACCAATGTCGTTCGGGCATCAAAACCTTTTACTTATGTGTGGTGGCCATTCATCGCCGTACCTATACTTGCTTTACTATTCATCTATGCAGATCGTATCTCTGCGAATAGAGCGCTTATTTTGAGTGTCTGCGGTTCTACTGTCACAGCTTTCCTAGTCCTCTTTGCTACGCTAAACAATGAAAAACGTTCCGATTATTTAAATGCCAGAAAGAATGCAAAGACCTTGGCTGAAATAGTGGATTCTGTATCCAATCAGATCACGCGTATTGAAGATGGCCAGGCCTTCCCTATTTACTATCCAGAGAACTGGCTAGAACTGTACATCAGTTGCTCCATCTTCTTAAAGTACGACTACTTGGAATACCTCTTATTCGAATTCGACATTGCCAATAAAATCAATGCTTGCCTGCAAGCAGATAACAAGGAAGCGTTGGGAGAACTCTTAACGTACTATCGAAAGTCAATGACGGATTGGACGAGTGACTTTGACATCACGACCATTCGATTGAATCTCTCAAGGTTCGCTTCTGGATCAAGGGAGGATAAACCTTGGAAAGAAGATCCTTGGCACTTGGATTTCACAGACTACTTCATCAACCACTATACGACTCATGTCATTGACTTAACGGTGGACATCTTAAGCAAGCACAATGGTAGTTGTAAGGCACACGATGCTGCTGAGCATGTCATGGCAAGATTAAGAAAGGATACGGATCTTGTAAGTGGCAAACACAAGTTTGCAGTGATGCAGAATAAGTCCGTATTAAACGCGATATCTAAAGTGTACTTCTCACTAGAGCATGACGACCCCTTTAGTTTTACATGGGGTATGTTACATCTGAAAACGACAAGCTAAATGATTGAACCTATACTGATAGAAGAAATAGCTGTAAGAGACGCAGATGCCTTTTGGTCCATACACTTGGACTACTTGATCGAGGCCAAGATCATTAGCGATGAAGAGGATATCTTGTATTTTCAAAGTGATGCTTATCGAAAGACCTTAGAACGCTACATGACTAAAGATATCGATCCGCACCACTTGATCTACTTCACTAAAGCAGGTAAAAGAATTGGAGCTGCCCAATACACGACGTATTTGAGTGAAGATCAAAAGTGTTTCATTTTAGACTTTTGGATATTTGAAGCGTATCGAGGAAAAGGCTTAGGGACAGCCTGTTTCAAAGCTTTAGAAAGATACACAAGAGATGCTGGTGCACGCTACTATATGCTCAACAGCGAAGTTGACGAAGCCGTCCGTTTTTGGACAAAGCAAGGATTTATAGAAGCTGGCGTTGATGAATATGACATGCCACTATTTGTGAAGCGTTAGTTTTAAACTTACGAGGTACACATATATGAAAGCAATCGTTCCCTATTTATGGTTTAGTGAAAACAACTGTGAAGAAGCCGTAAACTACTACCTAAGTGTATTCCCAAACTCAGAAATCTTAAGCAAAGAACTCTATCCACCAGCACATTTAGACCCTCACTTTGAAGAGATGCAAGGGAAAATACTAAACTTAGAATTTATGTTAAATGGTCAGAAGTTCGCAGGCATTGATGGTGGTCCTACCTTCCAGTTCACAGAAGCCATCTCCTTCCTTATCGAATGCGAGCACCAAGCAGAAATCGACTATTACTGGTCGAAACTCTCCCATGTCGAAGAAGCAGAAGCATGTGGGTGGGTAAAAGACCGCTTTGGCATCTCTTGGCAAATCGTCCCTGAAAATATTGCAGATCTGATGCAAACAGAAGCCCAAGTAACAGCATTGATGGGCATGAAGAAAATCATTATTCAAGAATTGATCGATGCAGCAACTTAATCGCTTAAGACCTTTTTGATTTGAAGTGTCAAATAGAGCCTTTGCAACGATGGTCCATGGTCAAAGTCCATCTCCAATACCTCTTCAATTCGCTTAATGCGGTGCACAGCGGTGTTGCGATGGATGTCCAAGTGTTGGGCCATCTTTGTGATGTCACCCGCAAGATCAAGGTACAGCATTAATGTTTCTTCATAGTTCGTACCATACTGCTTGTCGTAGGTAGTTAGACTGGACAAGGCCGGCTCCATAAAGCCTTCTAGTTTTTCTTGTGGAGATATAGACAACAGCAAGCTTAGTACCCAGTAGTTCTCATAGGCAAACAAACGCTTTTTAGATCCATGGAGTAAGCCGATTTTCAAAGCTTCTCTTGCCTGTAGGTAGTAAGTTCTTAATGCGAATAGATCACTAAAGGCTCTGCTTTGACCTGCAAAGAGATCGTAGCGCTCTAGTAGTACCCTCACTTCTTCCAGTGTATACATTAAACTCTTTTCATCTTTGGGGCTGATTACGAGCACAATTTGATCGGCATAAAAAACGGATTTGCAATTGGCAATCTGATGTTCGAACGTCCATCTTAAATAGCCGAAAGCCCTGTTTTGATAGGCAGCTTCAGATAAATCCACTGCAAACACTAAATATTTGTGTTTCGGTGAGGGGAAGAGCATTTTAGCTCTAGCTTCGTTGTTCGGATTCAAATGCCCATCTTCGCTTAAAAGATCCAATAACAGGTACTCGTGCATGACACCACTTAAGTTATCGTATTCTTTTGTCTTTTGCATCTCAGCAGATACGACATCACAAAGTAGGCCAGTAATATGTACATCGTCTTGGCCTAAAGTTTTTTGATGTTCTAAGACGCCTATATAACCGATGGTCTTATGTTTCACCACAATCTTACCCACAATACGCCTAAGGTTGTCTTCGCGACCAATATCCATTAAGACAGGTAAGTGGCTCTCATCAATTTGCCTGACATAACCTTCATCGACATAGGGAGCTAGCTTTTCGGTATCGCCATAACCGATTGCAGATAGTTCTCTCCACATCGCATCCGCTACGTTTGTACTACTAGATGCTGCCAGAAGTTTAGTGGATGCATCCACAAGAAAGACAGGATTGCCTAATATTTCAGAACCGACTTGAATGATGTAATCCAAACCCTTCCCTTCGATCATGGAGTTTAGAAGAGCTGCTGAACTATCACTTAGCTTTCTTTGACTACGAAATAAATCTAAGATGCTATTGTAAAGCTTTGTCTTAGCGACATTGCTTGGCAAGAGAATTAAATCAACCCCAAAATCAACTTGATTGAGTGCCTGTGGAGAATCTTCTTGTATCAATATAAATCCTGCTCCGAGAATGGAATCCCTTCTATTTTCGCCTCCATCTAGATATGCAGTGAAGCTTACTTGATCACCGATATAAAGGCTTTTATCTTCGATGCTTAGTAGCGACGAATCCAAGAAACGTATGTCACCGTATTGGATTTGCATCTTACTGCTAAGTATCTTTATGGGCGAAAAATCCTGTACTACTTCTAGTATTCGTTCAAAGGTCACTTGCATATAGAGCTACTCCTTATTTCTAGATAAGCTGCATTAGGCAAATCTTGTTATTGGCATAAATTACAATATCCGTTGATCAATATTGTATATATTAACATACACAAGACGATAATGATTTGCTACAATTATATTGTTAAGAAATTAACTAATATGTAAGGAGGCAACACTATGACTTACAATCACTTATTCGATCCGATCCAAATTCGAGGCCTTGAACTGAAAAACAGGGTAGTATTCCCAGCTATGGGTACAGGTTTTTTAAAGAATGGTCATGTTACTGATACGTTCATCGACTACCATGTCGCACGAGCAAAAGGTGGTAATGCATTAAACATTACGGAAGCTGCAGCAGTACATACTCCATCTGCTCCAAGAGATTTCCTCATGAGAATTTGCGATGACGACTGTAATCCTGGTTTAAAGCGCTTCACGGATGCCATTCGCGAAGCTGGTGGCAAATCTTGCGTTCAATTATGGCAAGGCGGTATCGCAGCAGTCTCAGGCGATCCAGAGGCCATGTGTATTGTGCCGAGCGATTTCCAGATGGGTGAATTCACAGTACCTGGAGCATCTGTGGAAGTCATACAAGATGTGGTCAGATCTTTTGGTGAAGCAGCAAAACGTGCTGTAGACACTGGCTTTGACTGTGTAGAATTCCATGCAGCTCACGGCTACTCCCCTCACTCTTTCTTGAGTGGTGCAATTAACAAACGTACAGATGAATACGGTGGTTCTTTAGAGAATAGAGCTCGTTACTCTTTAGAGTGCCTTAGAGCGATCCGTGCCAATATCCCAGATGACATGCCGTTACTGATGCGTATCGTGGCTCAAGACGATTATCTAGAAGGTGGCCTCACGATTGAAGACATCATTGAATTTTCGAAGATGGCTAAAGAAGCTGGCGTAGATATGCTCGATATCTCCAGAGGTAACGCTCAAAGTGCCGGCATTAAATATGAAGTACCTGCCATTGATCTACCACGTGGTTTTAACGTAGATAATGCAACACGAATTAAGAAAGAAACAGGTCTTCCTGTCATTGCAGTAGGCCGCATTAATACAGCAAAACAAGCAGATAGCATCATTGAAAATGGACAAGCGGATATGGTGGTCATGGGTAGAGCCCAGATTGCTGATCCTGAATTTTGTAATAAGGCATTTAGTGGACAAGAAGAAGATATCATTCACTGTATCGCCTGTAACCAAGGTTGTGCGGACCGTTTTATGGCTCCTGGAAACCTTGCTATGAGTTGCTTAAGAAATCCAGCTGTAGGCCGCGAGCGCGAATATGAGCTTGTAGCTACTGACAGCCCTAAGAAAATCCTCGTTGCAGGTGGTGGCTTAGCAGGTTTAGAAGCAGCCATTACATTAAAGCAGCGCGGTCATAACCCCTTGATTGTAGAAGAGTCCGATCAATTAGGCGGCCAATTTATTTTAGCAGGCCTTGCTCCAAGAAAAGCGGAAATGAAAGATGCTGCAATCTCAAGAGGCAAACAAGCAAAATCTTTAGGAGTGGATATAAAACTAAGTACAACAGTGACTAAAGATCTCTTAGAAGTTGTAGCTCCTGACGAAGTTATCGTAGCGACTGGTGGCAAGCCAACACCTATCAATATTCCAGGTAGTGATCTAGCTCATGTCTATAACTCCTTTGATGTGCTTCGTGGTGATGTGAAAGCCAAAGGCAAGATTGCCGTCATTGGTGGTGGCTTAGTAGGCTTAGAAGTAGCAGAGTTCTTAGCAGAAGATAAAGATAATCAAGTGATTGTCCTAGAAATGCAAGCAGAAGTCGGACAAGAGCTAGGTATCTTCCGTAAGATCTGTGTCATGGAAAATCTATATGTCTCAGGTATTGAAACAAAGGTTAATACCACAGTAAAAGAGATTAAAGCCGGATCCATTGTAATAGAGACAGATGGAGAGCTTAGCGAAATCAATTGCGATGCAGTGGTTACAGCTGTAGGCGCGGTTTCTAGAAACTACGAAGAGATTCAAGCGTATTGCGAAAGCAATGAAATTCCATACAATGTCATTGGCGATGCTAAAAAAGCTCGTCGTGCCATT
>CAYXVJ010000003.1:0-18104 GCA_964468675.1 uncultured Oscillospiraceae bacterium | reverse complement strand
GCAAGTCTTGCAAGAACGATCTAATCCGAAGAAATAATAGTTTTAATTGATGCCTCGCTCTTTACGAAGATCGGGGCATAAATTTTAGTATACTGTGTTTAGAATACCGTACACCATATCAGTTATACATAAAGCTAAAAGAGGTCAGATATGAACATCACGTACAGACAAGCAACAAATCTAGATATCGATGTCGTAACAAACTTACTGCTGCAGCTATTTACTGATCACGATCCACATAGTTTAAGAGCAGAAAATGAACTGTTGCTGGAAGATAAAGACGCTGCTATATTTCTTGCTTTTGATCGTGCTGAAGCAGTGGGCATTGCCCATGTAGCCATGCGTTTCGAGTACGTAGAAGGCGTAGATAGCAGTAGTTGTGGCTATCTTGAAGCGATTTACGTAAGGGATATCTATCGTAATACCGGAATAGCACAGCAACTTGTATTGCATTGCGAAGCTTGGACGCTCGCTCACAAAAGCAATATACTTGCTTCTGATTGCGAAGTACAAAACCTTGCGAGTGCTCACTTCCACGAACACATAGGCTTTAAAGAAGTTAGCCGTAACATCCACTTCACAAAAGAAATTAAGCGCTAACGCTTTATTCTTTGCCTCTAGACTTCAGGTGCAACTGCTTAATACGCTCTACAAATTCAGGCGCGGGGCCTGCGACATCAGCATGTCGTATGACATCTTCTATGGCTAGATTTTTTACAGGTGATGGATCTTCGCCCATCTCTTCCATCCATTCAACTAATTGCTTTGAGGAGCTGGCATAGACAATACGTCCTAGACCGACCCAAGCGTGAGCTGCTGCACACATTGGACAATGCTCTCCTGAAGTGTAGACTGTAGCTGATTTTCTGTCTTCTGGACTCATGTGATTTGCAGCCCATCTGGCGATGTTAAATTCTGGATGCTGTGTATGGTCGCCTCCTGCTACATGGTTATGGTCTTCCATGAGCACTCTTCCATCTTTTGATACGAGTACAGATCCAAAGGGCTCATCACCTTTATCTACGGCTTCTTTCGCTAGCTCTACGCAAGGGTCTAAATAGATTAAATCATTCTTTGTAAGCATAAAACCTCGCTGCCATCTAGTGGCTAAACACAATTTTACACATTTAAAGTATAGACCAATTATGCTAAACTAAGCGTGAGATACTATTGATATCCAAGCAGCAATACTGGTCTGTGAAAGTGAGCTAAGCATGGAAAATAAACAACAATCTTACTCTAAAATACTTATACTAATTCTTGCAGTACTTCTTGTGGTCTTAACTATCGTATTCCGAATAAATTCGAAGAAGCAAAAAGAAGATTTCCAAAGGCAAATTCACAATCTAGAGCATCACATTTCAAGAGTGGAGTCGAATATGCAAGCAAACGTGCAGCGCATGTTTGATGAGCAGTCCAATTTGCTTGAAGATACACAATATAGACTGGAAAATTTGGACTGGGATAAAGAAGAAGGCAGCTTTTTAATCACGGCCAAATTAAATGAAGTACCAGAAGCTAGTGAGATTTTTTTAAGCTACACAGCAGTTAATGAGAGCGGTATAGAAGAAGGCATGAGAAAAGAAGTTCTTATGACCAAAACAAACTCCTTAAGTTTTGAAGTAGCACTTGATTTAGACATCAACAATAACTACACATATGATATTATCTCTCGTACACTAGGCGGTGGCGAACGCCTCATGAATACATACACAAATGTCTTATATGTGAAAGACCAGTTATTTGAAAATCGCTTCTTTGAAAGCTCTGGTGGCATTGCTAGAGATGAAGACAAAGCAGAGTTTCGCTATCAATTTTCAATCGATACTTTGGGTTATGAACAAATGGAGTTGGCAGGAGCCGAGGCCATTATTCGCTATAACGGCGAAGTCATAAGAACAGTAGATATTAGTACTAGTGTTATTGAAACGACGGAGAGTAATATCTTAGCTCTATATCAAATCCAGATGGCAGATGGTACGATCCCCATGGACTTTTCTTTCGAGGAATTCTTAGTAGCAAATAACTACATCATCGAAGAAGATAACCCAATCAAATACTATGTATGCAACTATGAAATTCCCTATGATGCATTCCCTGAATTAGACCTTAACATGAAAGAGGCAGAGCACTTAAGCATCGCTCTTAAACTGAAGTTTAAAGATGGCTTTGAGTGGACCTATTAATTACTCTTTATACTTGCTTGTTCGTAAAGTAGTGCCGTAGACCAGCTATTCTAGGCACAGCATATGTACTTGCCATTAGTCCTGCCAAAAGTAAGAGTACAATGGCTAGAAGTGGCAAGGATATCTGATGTTGTAGGATGCTTGTATGCTGCAATAGAAGATTGATACAAGCAAACATGAAGCCTGCAGCCGTTATTGGCAGACCCACATAACACTCACTGTAATCACCGACATTAAACCTTGCCAAGCGAAATGCCCCACAAGAGATGTAAACCATGATGCAGATGTATAACACAAAACCACTGTGACGGATCTCGTCATGAGCTAAAAGCAGCACCATTGGTGCAATGCCAAACGAGATAAAGTCAGCAAATGAATCCATCTGTTTACCTAAAATAGATTCTGCATCTAATAAACGTGCCAATTCCCCATCAAAGGCATCTAGTAAGACCGCTAGGAATATGAAGAGGCATGCAAGTTCTAATTTTTCTCCTTGAGGATATAAAAGCTGGAGCAATATTGCATGTAAACCACAGAGCATATTTGAGAATGTCAATGTATTCGGTATGTGTTTTAGAGTTCTTCTAAGCATCCTTTTCCCTCCTATTGGGTAATTGTCCAAACTTCCAGAACAAGACTACAATTAAGCAAAAGATCACGACAAACCAGAAGGTGATAAAGCGGAAAATCAAACTGATGGCTAGTGCTTCTTCTGCGATGACTCCGAAACTTAAAAGCATGGCGCTCATCGTTCCTTCAAAGGCACCCAAACCACCAGGTAAAAGTGGGATCATGGCGGCGAAATAAGAAACAAAGGTAATAGCAAAGAGTGCTAAGAAGTGAACATCCGCAAATTGCTCCACTATTATAAATAACTTGATGGGAAATAAAGACCAAACTGCAAAGGACAAGAGTAATTGAAAGAGCCACTCTCTTGGCTCTTTCGTAATAGCACTCGTATCATTCAAAAAAGTTTGACTCCACCTCTTGATACCCATCGCGATCTTTCCGCTTTTCCTCCAACGCTGTATGCGTACATTCATCTTCTCCATATAGAAGAGTAAAGAGAGCATCATTCCTAAGATAATAAGCAAGATGAAAATCAACAAGATTCGGCTAGTAATGGACGCTAAAAATGGAATGCGGTCTGCCATGGTCAAGATGGTGATTAATGTAACAAGCAGCAATGCAGAAAGACTTAAGATCTTTTGAATGGTCACGAGTGAAGTGGATTGCTCTGTATTAAATTTGAGTATACGATTCATCTGTATAACCCTTGCGAATTCGCCTCCGACTTTCTCCCCAGGGTTGGCTGCATCGACTACCGTGCCATAGGCATTGACAACTAAGAGCTTGCGAAATGAAGCCTTTAAACCAAGAACTTTAGCTAACCTATACCATTGGTAATTTAAGGCTAGTTGCGTGCATACCTGCATGGCAATTAAGAGAAGTATCAAGTGAAGTGGTATGCGCTTTAAAGCGTATACCACTGCATAGAGATCGATCTTCGTTAAAGCATAGACTAAGAGTAAAACCGTTAGTAACGCAAAGACTTTAAGGAGAATACTAGACCACGAGATCTCTTTCCTTTCTTTGGCTAAGTCTCTATTCATCTGACAACCTGTAATGCTGTGTGATCAATATTCGTCAAGCGACTGTGCCTAACTTTCATTGTCTTGAAACTATTGTGTTTGCATGGACAATACAAACGATCTAACATGGGTTTGGGATGACGGACTAAAACTCTAGTACCAGGACTTGCCTCTTCCATCAAAGATTCTATAACTTTATCCTTGGGTGTGATCTGCAAAGCTACGTGAACGACAGAGTAATTGTCATATGAAATAGACTCACCAGACGCACAGATGATGTTAATATCTTCCAAACCTAAACGTTCAATAAGACATGATGCTTTTTTAGCACAGCTTAAATCGTTATCTACTACAGTCACTTTAGCCTTTGTATAGTTCGCCATCAGTATTGCTGTATAGGGACATGCCCCTCCACCGATGCATAAAATGGTATCGTCTTTCGTAATCTGGCCAAGTTTAATCTCACGCTTCACTATCATGCGATAGTACAAAGATAAAGCGTGGTATAAAAGTCTACTCTTAGCAGCAAACGATTCTATATTCTGTGTCATCTCCATTATCTTCATCTTGCGAAAACCGAGAGAATAAAACTGATGCTGTGGTTTAGTAAACCACCAACGAATATCGCTGTGACGGTGGTACCAAGGGTGATGATGATGGCGACTTTTGCCTTGAATTCTTTAGCAAGGATAGCAAAGACGGATAGGCAAGGTAGATAAAGCAATGAAACGACTGCACCTACATACATCTGCAAGCCAGATAAGTTCATGGCTATTAATGGAGCAACCGACATCTCGCGACGAATGACACCTAATATGAGTGACATCGACGCTTCTTGAGGCAACCCTAGCCAGCCAGATACAACTGGTTTTAAGAATTCACTGATGCCGATTAACATACCACTTTCAGCTAAGATCGCAGCGATGAAGATAGCAATTAACATTGGACCTTCAGCTTCAACTAGGAATTGTTTCATGCGAACATAGAATTTCTTAAAATATGTTCTGCGTTCAGGAATCAAGAGGTTTGGCACTTCAATAACAAGGGGATCTACTTCACCTTTGAGTAACTTACTACTGACAAGTCCACTGATGAGGAACATCGCAGCACCTGTTAAGAATACAGCTAAAAGCATCCAATACGAATAAGCAGAAAGAAGTGAAATTAAGGCTCCAGTTTGCGAAATACAAGGTACAGCAAAGCAGATGATTGTCGTGACAATTAGTCGCTCTTTCCTAGTGGTAGCAGTCCTCGTCCCGATAATCGCAGGCACTGCACAACCATAGCCCAACATGATATTAATCAGGCTACCACCTTGAATTCCTAGCTTACGCATCACGTTATCAAAGAGGACGGCTAAACGTGGCAAGATACCACTATCTTCTAAGAATGAGAAGACAAGCTGAAATAGAACAACATATGGCAAGACCAAAGCTAAGATCCATTCAAAGCTAATACGAAAGATTCCATATTGGCCAATCAAGACATTCTCAAGTATTGTAGGGAAATTAAAGCGGGTAATTAAGTTCTCGAATAAAGGTACAATACCCTGATTCACGAGCGGTAATAAAAGACCTGCCCTTAAACCCTTTCCTGCACCAACAACAATACCCAAGCTGAGAAGGATAATGAGGATGGCTAGAGGAATACCAGGCCATGGTTTTAATAGAAGGTCGCCAAAGCGATCCAGTTTACTTGGTTCAGACTCGTCCACAGTCACGGTACGCGAAACAATCTCACGTGCTCTTGCCCAGTGTTCAATGCCAGCACCTGGATTAATACATAGATCGCAAGTAGAACAAGGTACATTACAAGACTCTTCTTTAGCATAAAGTAAGAGCTCTAAAGCTTTTTTGACTTCATCTAAACCTTGGCGTTTCACTGCTACAGTTGAGATCACAGGAACCCCTAGCTCTTTTTGAAGCAAACGGATATTCACGTCAAAGCCTTTACGATCCGCTACATCCATGAGATTTAGAGCAGCTACTACAGGAATTCTATATTCTTGAACTTCTAATAGAAGTTTAATACTGCCTTCCAGATCTGCTGCATTTAAAACAAATAAAATAGCCTGCGGATTGCTTTGTAAGAATTGAACCGCTACTTGCTCTGCTTCTGATGTTGCTGCAAGTGAGTATGTACCTGGTACATCAATTAAATGGTAGTTTTTATCATTTAATTGAACATCGCCTTTCATATACGAGACGGTTGTTCCGGCGTAGTTTGAGCTGATGACATGGATATCGGTGAACTCAGAGAAAAATACACTCTTACCTACGTTAGGCGGACCTATTAGTAAGATTTTATTTTCCAGTTCGAATATCCCTTGATCAGCCTCTATTTCATGGCAAGTCAAAAGGCTACCTCCTCAACAAAAATTTTTGTCGCAACGTCCTTACCGATAGCAATCTTCTTGGTTGCTAGAGATACTGCAACAGGTCCTCCAAATTGATATTGGTGATCTACTCTTAACTCAACACCTGCAAAAACGCCAATGCTGGATAATAACTTGGAATCAGGTACTGCCTTCACTAAGCAGGTTGTGCCTATCTTTGACTCATATAAAGTGTTGTCCACGATTATTCTGCCTCCATGCTAAAATTAGTTTTAACATATGGTTAGGCGAAGCTAACCATCTCTATCGGCATCATAGCAAACGGCCAATCGAAATACAACAATCAATTCATTAGGTACGATTAAATATTTAAACTTCGATACTATGTCCAAAATATGCAAGTTTTTTATATAATTTTCATTAGTTAGCACAAGCTAACAAGACGCATTAAAGATCAAATAATTGAAGGATCTGATCGACTACTTCCTCAGGCTCTAGCGCTGTATTGTCGATTCTGATGTAATGCTCCATATCCATCTCACCTGGTAAAGAATTTAAACGATACTTCTTTTCTAATTCCAAAAACAGTCCTTCAGACCACTTTAAATTTCGTTTCGAAGGTTTATGCAATAAGCGATTTTCAGTCTTATTGCGTTCTAACCTCAAATCAAAATCTGCTTCCAATTCGACATAGTAAACTGTCGCACCGTGATCGGTAAAAATCCGTTCTAGATTCGCGATATAGTCCCAATCATCCTGCTGATCAAAAGCCCACATATAGGTAAAGATCAAACCCAACTCATCAGTTTTAGCATATGCTTCAAAGATCTCTTTGCGAAATAAAGCAACGAGTCGGTGATACTCTTTGGGGTTGTTCCCAAACAGTTCAGAGACAAGCTCAATGGTCATATGGTTGTGAAACAGCTTTAAACCACTACGCTTAGCCAAGGCTTGACCTACGGTCATTTTCCCCACAGCATGCGGTCCGATAATAATGACAAGTTTCATAGTCTCCACTTCCCTTCAAGGCTTTCAAAGATTTTACCACGAAGAAAGAAATAGCTGGACGTTTTTTAAACATCCAGCTATTAGACTTTATTTATACAAGTATATCTCTAAAGCTCTATTGTGGCAGGGCTTAGGACGGTGCTACTGACCGTAACACGAATCGGATCTGTATTTTGCTTATCAGCATCCTTACGTACATAGACCATCATGCGACCACGATAGGTGTGGCGGTAGTTGGTCTCATACGATGTTAAGTCTGAGATATCACCGGATTCAATACCAAGAAGGCTTGCACCACCTGTGACGTCTACAGTTAACTTGCTGCTGTCGCTGTCGAGAACCAATCCATCACGATCTACAACCGATACCTCAATTTGGACGATACGATCGTCTGGATCTGTGAGGCTACCTTGCCAGTGGTTCAACTCAATACGGCTTGGCACAGCTTGTGTGCGGATGCTATCTTCCAATACGCTTCCATCGCTTGTTTTAGCCTTAACCGTAAGCTCTTGATCGACATAGTCAACGATCCAAGAGATGTAACCTGTTTTTTGGTCGATCTTTGATTTACCTAGTGAAGTCTCGCCCAAGAAGAGCTCTGCCTCAGGTAGATTGGTGTAGCAGCGCACTTCAACAGCCTGACCCTCAGCATAGTTCCAATAGCGTAGCATTGGGTTATGCGTGTCATTTAAGCGGGTGGATAGATGTAGCACTGGTTCATCTAGCCATAAGCTCTGACGGAAGTAGAATTCTTCTTTCGGGAATCCTGCCATGGTCAATAGACCTGCTCCAGATCCTCTAATTGGCCAGCCTTGTGCTTCACCTAAGAAGTCTATACCAGTCCAGAGGAATTGACCTGAAATGTAATCGTTGTCTCTTACAGCAGTCCAATGCTCATAGAGGTGTCCGTTCTCACTACCATAGTATGGTTTGTTCGGGAAACGCTTGTGGTCCTCTTCGTAGAACTGTTCTTTGTAGTTGTAGCCGATGAGGTCAAAGACTTCAGTGAAGCCTAAGCGGCTCGAGAGCTCTGGGAACGCTGCAGCGATGGTAATTGGACGGGTTGGATCCTCTGCCTTAGCAAGCTCATATAAGCGTTTTGCGATTACAGTTAAGCGCTCTGCATTTGGTTTATCTGGATTAAACATACGCTCAGCTTGTGGCTTATTCGCATCGTTGTTACCAGTCATCTCATTAAAGAGTGGGTGGCAATATGGATCGTTTGGATAGTCGATTTCATTACCCATTGACCAGGTAAAGATAGACGCATGGTTACGACCACGACGGATCCAATTCTTGACATCTTCTTCATGCCAGGCTGGGAAAATATGGTAGTTACCTTGATGCTTTGGTGGATAGACGTTATGGCCAGTAGACCACTTATTCTTTGGTCCTTCCCATTCGTCATAAATTTCATCGATGACGAGTAGACCTAATTCATCGCAAAGTTCATAGAGGAATGGATCGTGTGGGTTATGTGCACAGCGAATGGCATTCGTACCCATTTCGATGAGCTTATGCAAGCGACGCTCCCAAACTTGTCTTGGTACTGCTGCACCTAATGTACCTGCATCGTGGTGGATACAAATACCCTTCATCTTCATGGACTCACCATTCATGGTAAAGCCTGTGTTTGCGTCAAAGTTAAACTCACGGATACCGACTCTAAGACTAGTCTCATCAGAGTAAGCAGCTGAGCTAAGCTTAATGTTTAGATCGTACAAGGCAGGACGGTATACGGACCAGAGCTCTGCAGACTCGATTGTGCCTGTGAGCTCAACAATACTGTCCTCACCAGCTTCTAGTGTTGCAAGGCCTGTAAAGCGATGTTCCTGATCGCCTCTGGTCATTGTGGCTTCGAGTGTGAGATCTTGTTTATCTGCACTCTTATTGGACAACTCGACTGCGATGCGAACGTTTGCTGTACCTGTCGATGGCGTATGCTTGCCGTTATGCTTGATATCTGTGATGCCCTCTGTTGTGAAGAAGACACCTTCATGTGGAATGAAAACTGGGTCTGCTACAAAGACATGGACTTGGCGGGTAATACCTGATCCTGTGTACCAACGAGAGTCTGCAACATCCTCGTGCTCAACACGAACGGCAATGAGGTTATCTTCCTCGCCAAAGTTTACTTGCTCTGTAATGTCATATAAGAAAGGAATGTATCCGTAAGGACGATGGCCTACATAGTAGCTGTTGCACCAAACTTGGCTATTCTTATATACGCCTTCAAAAGCAATATAAACGCGCTTACCTTTCAACTCGGCAGGCAAGCTAAAGCGTTTACGATACCATGCGGTACCACCAGGTAGGTAACCTGTACCACTAGAATGCTCTTTAGAGAATGGGTGCTCAACTGCCCAGTCATGGGGTAATTCCACAGTACGCCAGTCCTGTGGCTCATACCATTTTTGCCATGCATCTGGCACATCTCCTAGATGAAACTGCCAATCTAGGTTCATATCTTTAATCTTGTTCTTCATAGATCCTCCATTATGTCTTGGCTATGGATGCCTTTATTTACTTATTTAAAACGACGGTTACAACTGAATCAGGTGGGAGATGCCAACTTGCATCTTGTTCTAGCGATAGCTGTTCTAAATTGTGACTGCGGCTGGTTACATAAAATGATGCTTGATAATCTTCTGCCCAAGTCGGTAACTCTGGTCTGACAAGCGTACTGTGTTCATTGTTATTGACGAGGACCAATACTAAACGGTCTTGTTCAGGTGACCTAAAGGTCGTCACGTTCACATTGGTTGAAGTATCGATATGACTACCTAAGCGAATGTCGCCCTTTTCTATATGTCTGGAATAATTACCCATGACCCAAAGACGCTTTGTCTGAGAAATAGTCTTTCTATTCACATCTACATAGATCAAGCCATCCCTATAGTCGTATTGTGAGACCAAGATCCACTTTTGCCAAGCAACTACATTCAATAGGCTAAGGTCTTCGTGGATGGCATTAGCCATAACCAAGCCTGAATCCATACTGGTATCGCGGCCATTGACCATCTCAGTCCATTCGCTCATACGGTAATTGTAGTCTGGATATGCGTTCTTGAACCAATAGCCGAAACTTTGTTTCATCTCAGCGCTGGTACCATATGTATGTGTAGCGAAGTGATCCATACGAGCAGTTACTTCTGGTGCGCGTATTATGGCATTGATGTATGTTTTAGCCGTATCGTCGGTAAAGATGTTTTCAGGACCTGAGAGCTTTATCTCAGCAAAAGCAGGACGCTTATCCATCTCTTCTACAAAGACACGGTATAAATCGACCAACTCGTGTTGACTAAACTTCATACCTTCTTGTCCACCGGTCCAATGCCAGTTTGGCTCATTGGCAGGTGAAATGTATTTCACGGGTATATTTTGACTTAAGAAATACTCGGTGACATCTAGAGCATAGTTTGCAAAACCTTTGTAATGTTCTTCTGGGAAGTTGCCACCTTTCTCATCGTCATCGTATGCCTTACCATTCAACTTAAATCGTTCTGGAGGGCTGTTTGAGAAGATGACTACTTCTGTAGCGCCTTGACGGACAACTTCTTCTAACATCCAAATGGCTGCTTCATCACGAGACCAGTCATAGACACCAGGCTCTGACTCTAAAGCACTTGCTCTACGCCAAGGATCTCCTATGCCTTCATCTTGGCTATCAGCCGATCCACCGCCTAGATTGTAGCGGTAACTCGTTAAGCCGATGCCTTCTACCGGATCAAAGAGCAATTGAGCTACACGCTCCCTTGCTGCTAAACCACTGTCGTCACCTGCTTTTGTCCAGGATCCCACATCTTGTGCCCACCAGCCGCCGCTACCACCAAAGGTCTCGAACACTTGGTATTCTTTATCTGCTAAAACCTGTAATCTAAAGGATCCTTGTGGATCTTTTAGTTCAGGGGCAGGGTATTGGCTATCAACTGGAGTCGTACTCTCACTTGTATCTGTTTCAATTGTCGTATGCTGTGTTTCTTCTAGCATTTGGCTTTCCTCTGTTAAATCTGTAGTAATCGGTTCTGCTATCTTACAGCCACTTAAGGTAATTGCGGTTAGCAGTATACCGCTAATAAAGCTGTTCTTCAAAGTACTTCTTTGACGTGCAATCTTCATATTCTGATCAATAATTCATGTCACCTTCCTAAACTAATTTATATTTGGTCGAACTGCTTAAATAGAGCACATAAGTCCTACATTATGCTTAACCGACAATACCCGACATCTCTAAATTTTCCACGAGCTGACGTTGTGTTAAGAAGTACACAACTAAGAGTGGAATGATATAGATTAAGGCTGCTGCTTGCTTAACCGCATCAAACATAAATACGGAGCTAGTAGGGATCGAGTACCAGTGCTGTAATGCTTCTATAACAAAGTTTTGATTTTGACTGCCCAAACGTCTTGTAAGAATAGTAGCAAGATAAGGTCCATTGGGGTCAAAATAACCTGTCAGATAGGTATCACCGTAATTCCAGACAAAGGATAAGACTGCAACAATGAGTAAAGATGGTTTAGCATTAGGCAACATGATTCGAAAGTAGGTACGGTAGAAACCACAACCGTCAATGAGGGCTGCTTCTTCAATTTCCTTTGGCAGCCCAATGAAGAACTGTCGGAAAATGAAGATAAATAAACCTTGATTCAAACCAAATCCTAGGACATTCATGATGTACAAGGTAGCTGGGTTATTGATTAAATCAACACGAGCCAAGCCAAATAATCTAGCAAGTCCTAAAGGATTGAAGTCCTTGAAATGCAAGTATTGAGAGATTAATAAGGATTGTGGTGGAATCAAGAATGTCAAAATAACTAAGAAATATATGACATTCGAGCCACGGAACTTCACTCGTGCTAATGAGTAGCCGACCATAGCAGACATCATCACCTGAATCACCATGATGCTAAACGCATACAGCACGCTATACGCCATCGTCCATGCACCAAACGTCATCATCATCCGATAGGCTGCGTTAAAGCTTGTTGTTGCAAAACGTTTAGGCAACCAGATGATATCAGGATCACCCAGGTCTCTCATATCAGAGAATACGTTGGGGATCGTTGCGAGCAATGGATAGAGAATGGTGAAACACAAAGCAAATATCAAGCTCAGAAAGAAGAAATTAAAGATTTTATCCCCTGCTTTTTGCTTCATCAGATAATAGTACAGCTCACGGTCTGTTTTTTCGGTCATATGTTCATGCTTAAATTCTCCGGCTTCTATGGAGTTTGCAAGTTTGCCTGTCTTTCTAGATTTAGTCTCTTTGTGCGTCTGTCTTAACATTGACTATTTTCTCCCTTCTACCGAATACGATAAATACGAATAGCAACACGATCAATACATTGAAAATGTACACGACGGATAAGGCTGAACCGATACCAATCTTCGATGTGGTAAAGGCGTAATAGTAGACTTCTTCTGCGATCGAAGAACGTAAGAATAGGGTAACGACTGTGTATACGATAATAAAGAATGTGATGTTCTTAATGCTAGGAATGGTAACCTTCCAAAACTTTTCGTAAGCAGTCGCACCTTCAATATCCGCAACCTCATAAAATGAAGGACTTATGGATTGTAAAGCTGCTAAGTAAACCAGTGTTTGCACACCCGTTTGACTGACCCAGACTAAGATACTATTCACCACATTCATAATGCCATCGATCATGTTGACGGGTAGACCTGTGTAGCGCACGATAAAGCTTGCAATACTAAAGCCTGCAAAGACATTTGAGCTACCTACATCCGATGCGCCCATGCCAGTTGTTATCGCTAAGAGGTTAACAACCACATCAAGGCCTAGGATGATTGGCAGGAAGAAAATCGTACGTACGACACCTCTACCTCTAAACTTCTTATTGACAAGCAAAGCCAAGAACAAGCTAAATATGACGGTGATTGGTGTATTGATAAAGACACCACCAGTGACGTCCATGAGCATGCGGATGATTTGTTGGCCTTGTGTAGTCACTTCTTCTGTAAAGAGCTGGATATAATTTGCTGTACCAACGTTTTCCAGCACATAGCCGCCCTTATCCGCTACTCCTACTGTATTAAAGGAGAAGACTAAGGTCTGCAGTAAAGGGATAAGGAAGAAGAATAAGAACCCGATCACCCATGGCAGTACAAATAAAAATGCATTGAGTTGCCGCTGTGTCTTATACTTTATTCTTAAGCCTGAACGTTTCTCTTTCATCATGATCCACTACCCTCGCTTCCTCTTAAGATCAGATAAGCTAAAGCTGGAATCTGATGTCCGTCATAGTCCACTTGATATTCGTTGTAATTTGTTAATACTTGAGTCCCGTTGTCATAGGTAGATAGGAACACTTTGTCTTCTACCTGAACATGGTCTACTAAGATCTCACTACCGATTTCCTCTCGAATCGAATCCACTTCTGAAAGCACATCAGAAATAAGTGTTTGGTGTGCACTAAACTCAGTGGAATAAAATCCTCTGTATGAGAGTTCTTTAAAGATCTCTGCACTGTCTGCCGTCAGTGTAAACTGTGGTATTGCAGCCACTTCTGCAACCTGCAAGAGAAAGTACTCTGTTGGGTAAGCAGACATATTAATGGTTTCGGTACTGTACGGCACAAGTCCATTTAAGACCAATTGTCTGAAAGGTATGTCTTCTGCAAAACTTGCATACTGACTGCTACTGCGGCCAACATGACTAATAAGTGATGCGTGTCCTGCATAATCCATGAAGCCATCTGCAAGTACTAGATCGTAGGAGCTAGATAAATCAGATAAAGCTTCCTGAACCACTAAGTCTGCTTCGTAAGCACTTAGCGGATGTCTCTCGTTATAGTCTGCGAAGAAGTCTCTTGCCAGGTCTGAAACCGTTAAGACCTCAGCTGGCTTCGCATCTTCTAAGAAAGCACTTACGATTGAGTCCAAATACCAGGGGCTGATTCGCACATAGTTGTAACTATCCTGATCAAAACGCCCATTCATCGGATCGTACTCATAAATGTACGCTGAGTAGGTATCGAAAGCTTTAATACCATGGGTTCGCGGTACAAAACCTGCCTGGCGCCCACTAATCCTTGAGAAGTTTGCTTCAAGTGAGATCTTACTATTAAAGCTGTTCAGATCGTCTTGCAAGTGCTCCCATTCGGTTCTTGAACCGTTTGTTGATTCTAGCTTGGCTTCTCTTAACAGATCTTGGTTATAGCCACCCGAAAATGCACCTTTATATGTCAGAAGTAATTGCTCTTCATCTAGCTCGCTTAAGATCTCAGAGAGATCCTTATAAGTCGTCATTGAATGTTTACTCTCATACGGTATGCCGACCAAACGTTTATCGATTTCAATAGTAGCAAGAAACTCTAAATGTGCTTTCAAGTCCTTATAAGATTGATCCACATCTTGTCCTACACCATGCAACATTAAGTAGCTTTGATAGGCCTTGGCCATATCGTAGTAGCTTGTATCTCTACCAAAGGTCTTATAACGCACTTGATAGTTCATATCCTGCATACCAGTGCTAACAAGATACCTTGCGTCATCCATGGAATAAGGACCGTATACATTGATACGAGCAAACTGAGTCAAATCTACTTCGGTGTAAATTCGGTTCAAGCTCATATCCTGCAATTCACTAGAGGTATTGGCTTGCACAGCTCTAATACCACCTAAAACAGATCCTTCTTCAACGATACCCAAGATTGCGCGCTCTGTATCCTCTTCCCCACCATAGATCATGCCAAAGATAGGCATACTCATCTTCTGACTGTAGTTATCAGCAAAGTAATACGTATCGTAATAGTTGCTATCGCGGAACTGACGCGAGTAAGCAGGGTAGTTTGAACTAGCCTGATTAAAAGGAATCAAGGCACCTGAACCATCAGGTACAAGCATCTGCCCTTCTCGATACAAGCTAGCATCAGCTAAAGCTAGATTCGGTAGTAGAGCAACGCTTTGTAATTGATAGTATGGATTTTTGTTATCCACTTCAGCTGCTGGAACCCTAGCGATTAAATCCCCTTGATCCAGTGTAAGTTCTAGTGGTATCGAGAATTCTGGGTTCTCCCGTTCTTCCATCAAGATACCATGTGTTTCGTTGTCTGCAATCAAATCATCATAGGTATAGCCTACAACCTGTGCGACTTCGATCATGCGGCGAACGGTACTGGTCGGTGGGTTACCTACATAGTTTAAGTAGTAGATATCCTCATCTACATTCCTGCGGTAAGCGGTCTGCAATGCTAAATTCAATATTGTATGCTCGCTTGCATCAATCGTTCCATCGTCTTTCAATCGATCAAGTGCTTCTAGGAATAAAGTCTCATAACGTTCTATCGAAATGCGCCTTGGCATATAGTCATCAAAACGAATCGATGCACCTTGTGAAATATGTAAGGTAAGCCTGACACCGTCTTCGATTTGTTCTATATCATAATTTTGACCGGCTACGGAATAAGTATGTGTATTCCATTCCGTCAGCTCACCATTTTCGCCTAGAAACTCGATATTAAACAGAGATTTCACGGCACTGTTCGCATTCTCATCTGGATTTTGCAGGTTCCAAACAAGATTTGATGCTTTGTCTTCTAAGCGAATGTTTAAAGTTGCAGGATCCAGTACTAAACTTGCCCATTCATTGTCTGCAACCACTACTTCACCTGCATCTTGTGCAATCGCAGCGATTGCAGGGGTAAGACCTAGATTATTTAAAGTAGGCCTTACTGCACGGTCCAGCTGCAGGTATGCATAAAACCACAAGCTTCCCAAGACTACTGCTATTGCTAATACTACGCTAAGGACACGCAGTACAATTTTTCTGATACGCATCCCTTCTGCGAAACGATACGTTACACGCTGTTTTTTCTTATAATCACGAGTCCAAGCACGGATATTTTTACGTTCTACACGGTCTGCCATTGTCTAAACCCGCCTTATTATTTCTTCGATCAGCGACAAAAAGAAGCTGATAAACTGTTGCATCAAAGTAAAGTACAAAATAACGACAAATACGATAATCGTCATACTCGCTACACTTGCAAGAATTGTTACGATCGTGCGCCCAAAAGTATATTCATGAATCGTCGTTAATCCTGCTACAACTAAGAAGGCAAACCAAGCCCAGATAATTGAACTCACTGCATATAAGAGCATGGCTTCTTCTTGAACAACAATATTCGAGCCGATGATGAAGAAGATATCGCCTGCGATCACTGGGTAGAGCGCGTAGCCTACTACCATCAAGATATCCGTCAGGAAGCCTTTGCCGTTGAACAAAGTCGTTATGGTCCAATTTGCGATTGCAAAAAGAACAAATATACTAATGGCTGACAAGAAGATTCTAACGCTGTTCATCAAGTGAATCGGATTGCTATTGATAACAAAGCCGGTGTATTGATACTTCACACAAGCAACTAGGCCATATAAAACAATGCCGATAATCGCAAGCGGTACACTCTTTAACCCCCTATGTTTGCACTCATAAAAGCCATCAAACGGATGTAAAAGAGAATAAAGAAGGGCGTCAAATTTGACCTTTAACCTATTCGTAGAAATGGGTCTTTGTTTGATATTGGAACGGTCCATTATTTCTCCTCCTTCTTATGGTAGCGGTATTCTGAGATAAAGATTACCGCGAGAAGAATGACGATCACAGCAAATATCCAGCCGAAATACTCTTGTAGTAAGATGGTTCGATAGCCACTATATGCCGTTGAGTAGTAGTCATGGCTATTACCTTTTTCAAAGTAATACATCGCATCTTCATATTCATTTTGCATCAGGTGGTTCTTACCAATACCTACATAGGCGATATCGTAGTTCGCATTATGTTTTAACGCTTCGGTAAAGGCGGTATTAGCGGCCTCCCAATCACCCACATGGTACGCAGCACTACCTGCTAAAGCAGCAGCACCGAAGTCTGTCGTGTCATAAACATAGATCCGCTTCATGGTGCGATCAGAAACAAGAAGCTTGTCACCCATCCAGCTAATGCCTGTTGGGGTACGGAGCTGTCCATATGCATTGCCCAGTCCATTAAATACATTGAGCGTATAACCGTCATGGTCATACAAGAATATTCTGCCTCGTGCTCGATCTAGACCTGCATAAACACCATAGTCTGTCACGGTCACATCAACAAATTGCGTCTCACCCATGTCGAATCTATTTACGTCACCTCCGACAAGAATATGTCCTTCTTCACGTAAGACGTTTTGTCCTCTTCCGTTTAAACGGAAAATATCATAAATTGCATTGGCATCAAACGTTGTTGCGAAAACAAAACCCTCACTATCTACAGTCACGTTATTAAAAGAGGGTGCAAAAAGCTTTTGCATCTTTTGTTTTTGTGCATCAGTAGCAATTGACTTCCAAAAGTGATCTAGTAAGTTCACTTGAGGGCTGTTCACACCAAAATACCTGGAGAATGAACCGTCTTGGTTTAATTCGATAATACCTTCATAAGAAGATTGGACTACAGCATAAATTCTGCCTGCCGTGTCTACAGTGACCTTAGATGGTTCAAAGCTTGTGACACCAAGCATTTCTGCAGGCTTACCGATCATATTCTTTAAGATGAACGTTTTACTATCCAATATAAAGATACGTTGGGCACCAGGATCTGCAATATACAATTCTTGATTCGCTTCGTCCACAAACAGTCCTTCAGGCTTCACCAAGATTAGCTGATGTCCGCTATCATCTAGAGCGATCCGGCCGTCTTCAGTGCGCATCAGTTTAATTGAACTCACAAAGTCAAAATCTTCTGTGAAGACATTCACTCTAGCTTCTATGCTATCTACCATGTAAATCAAGCCATCAGCGTAATGTACATCATCGGCACTACTCATCGGAATACCTTCCATATTGTCTCCGTCGATATGGTCTACGACTCTGAACATGGAAGGGCTTTCTTTAACATTTGCCCATGCATCATATGTATAGGCTTCGTAGGTGTATGGTTGTACTTGCATCGCTAGCACAGGCAGAGCCACAGTAAGGCTAAGGCTAAG
>CAYXVJ010000002.1:0-33831 GCA_964468675.1 uncultured Oscillospiraceae bacterium | reverse complement strand
CTGGCTAGCTGTGAAATTAAGCATCTTCGTTGCAGGTTTCTTCTTTGGCATGTACCTTGTCCGCTACCTCAGCATTACACTCTTTGGCTTAGATGAACGCATCGTCACCATCGCCGTGGGTATCATTCTCGGTATCTTAGGTGTTGTATTCTTACGCATCTTCATCATCTCAGCAACAGCGATAACAGGTGCCTACCTTGTATCCGATGCTGTAAACAGCTTGATTCAAAATACTGATGCTGGTAGCTGGATAGCAGAAATAACCCCTGCACGCGATCCGATCCCCATCATCATGGTGTTCGTCCTTGTAGGTGTTGCAACACTCGGTATTCTCTACCAATATCGTCGCAGCGCTCGCGGCAAGGGTATTCGTCTACACGGTAAACCGTTGTAGGATAATCATTTAATTATTCGTAGGTTCTGTGAGTTCTATCCGCCAAACATTTGGTATTTGAGTCGGATAGGACTCCATTTGCATACCGTCGTATATCACACGGATTAAATCACCTACTTCAAGCTCACTGATTTCTATGTCATCACCATTTGCTTTTTGAGCAAAGCCTTTTGTATCAAGCTTGCTTAATCCTATATAGCTTTGTCCTCTGTGATTCACATCATTCTCAGGGATGCCCTCCACCAGCAGGTTATTTTCTCCATCTTCCAAAATGTAAGCATAAAAGCTTACTTCAGTACGATTAGGCCAAGACACTCCTGCCCAAAACCCGAGGCCTACACTAAGTAGAATCAAAGCCTTAGGCCATCTTTTTTCTTTTATTCGTTTCGTTTTCATCGTCCATCCCTCCTACTGTAAATACCTCAATACTTAGCTCGGAGTTGCAATACACTTCTTCATTAACTCTTACGCTTCTTGCTTCACACGAGGATCAAAGATCAACTCATCTTGAATCAATCGAGCCTCTTCTTTTAAGTAAGCATAATCTTCATCACCTAAGGCAATATCCCAAATCTCATCCATGTGCTTATACATGTAATTAAAAAACTCAAAGTTTCCTGGTGGAACCATGGTATGGACACCTTGTGCTACTGCATACCTCATGGCCAGCATCAAGAGCTTATCGTTATCAAAAATCGGTCTACACCAAGAACCTGGATATACCCTTTGTTCTCCATCACGCCAATTTCTGTCGACCATGGTCTTCATACCGATAAAGCCTTTGTTAGTTTCGTGGATATGCTTTGTTAAGCGCTCACCCCAGCCGTGTGTCAATGCTAGAGCCCAGTTCACTGGGAATAAAACCGTGTCAAAGTCATAGTGCTTACACGCTTCCAAAGCTACTTCCTCGTTGTGCGCTGAAAAACCTATAAAGCGTACTAACTTTTGCTCTTTAGCCCACAAATAGGTTTCAAATGCTCCACCAGGTGCAAAGATCTCTTTTACATCCTCCATGGTGGTGAGTGAATGTAACTGATAGATATCAAAGTGATCTGTCTTTAAATTATCGAGTGAACGAAGCAGTTCTTCTTTTGCCCCTTTGGCATCACGCTTCGTTGTCTTACAGGCTAAAGTAATATCTTTTCTGTAAGGGCTTAATGCTGGACCTACTCTTGTCTCCGCATTGCCATAAGATGGTGCGATATCAAAATAGTTCACACCAATCTCAAGTGCATACTCTACAAAAGCCTTAGCCTGGTCCAGGTCCATTTTGTCGTTCATAATACCGGGGTAGATCATTTGACTGACTTCTATGCCAGTACGTCCAAGAATTGTTTTACGCATGAATAACCTCCTTGAAAGCTTTTATGCAAGGGCCTAGTACGTATCAAGCTTATAATACACTTTTTGTTCATTAAATAGGCGTGTATATAGACTCGTTTCATCTTTTACCAGCTCATCGTGTGGTAAAAAGGCAGTGACCTTACCTGCATCAATCACCAAGACCTTGTCACAGAACCTAGAGGAGCTCATGCGATGCGAGATGTAGATTGCTGTCTGCCCTTGGACTAAGGTATCAAAATGTTCATAGATCTCCGCTTCAGCAAGAGGGTCTAAGGCAGACGTTGGTTCATCCAATATGACCAAGGAACCGGATTTAAAGAGTGCTCTGGCAATGGCCACTTTCTGTGATTGACCACCGGACAATTCTGTAGCACCTTGGTTGATGGACTTATTTAACAAAGTCTTATTCCCATCTGCTAAGTCCTTAGTAAATGAATGGACACTCGTTTCCTGTGCAACACTATCCACTAGCGAGATATCTTCTTTAGTCAATGCATCATCTGCTTTAGACGCAATATTACTTTGAATACTAAAGGGAAGTAAGCGATAGTCTTGGAAGACAGCTGCAATCTCATCTAAGTAACTCTTCTCAGAATAAGCCCATATATCTTGGCCATTGACTAAAATCTGCCCACTATCAGGTTTAAAGAAACGGCATAAGAGTTTAACAAGTGTGGTCTTCCCTGCACCATTTAAGCCCACAACTGAGATCTTCTCGCCTTTTCGAATGACAAAACTGATATTTTCCAACACCGGCTTTTCACCACCAGAATAAGTAAACGTCACGTCTTTAAACTCAATCTCATCTATCGTATCCAAAGTAAGTTCATTAATTCTAGATTCCTCTTTTTGACTACGTTCATCTAAAGCCATGAAGCGTTCTAAAGGCTCTAAGAAATCTAAAACTTGAACCAATTCTCGGAAGGCCGTAAAGACAGAACGGAGTGCAGACATGAACTGAATGGCCACACCTGCATACAAGCTAAAGGAGCCCAGCCCAATCCTTGGTCCTGCAATATCAGAGAGTACACGTATCACTGCATAGCCATAGGAGATGGCTGCAGCAAAATCCATCAAGATGGATTGAAAGGCTGCAGTCTGGCCTGTCTTAATGAAGTAAACACCCATGTAATCAATGATTTCACGGTTCATCTCTTGGACGCGCTTTGTTAGCATAGGCTCTAAGTTGAACAAGCGAATGGGTTGCTGGTTCTTCGCACTATACGTTGCATTAATGAAATAGCCAAACTTTCTGTTGACACCAACGAGGTTCATGAAAAAGCCAAGTTCATAACGTTTCACCCTTGCTTGTAGTAAGGCAATGACGATGACGATCAAGATAAGGAACAAGACTAAAAATATGCTCAACTGACTTAAAATGGCTACCAAGGTAAGGATGGTCACACTGTGCTGTATGAGCTCTCTTAGCTGCATGACAAATTGAACGGCAACACCTTGGTTGGTTAAAGCAAAGCTAGCTTCTTCTTTCAACGTTAAGATGTCTGGCTTCTCTAAATCGCTATAAGGAAGCCTTGTAATCTTCTCTGACAAGACACGGTTCACTACGTTATATGCAAGCTGTGTACCTACTTCGAGCTTTTGCTCAATAGCGTTATAAGCTAGGCGTAAGATGCCCTCTAGCACTACAGCCAAGAGAATCAAGATGAGTGCTTCACTCCACGATACCTCTCTTGTTAAGGCATCGATAAAGAGTTTAGGTATAAAGACGGCAATGGCGATTTGAGCTGAACGCACAAGAGCGTTTAGGATAATTAGGGGTAGGAAGCTTTTAGACTCTTTTTGTATCGTGCCATAGACCAGCTTGATTCGAGGGAAGGCTTTAAAAAGTCTGCGGACTGTATGCTCTTGCTTCACTTCATCTGTATCCACAATGATGCTGGTTTTATTTTGTTTCTTAGACATGGACCATAGCCTCCTGTTGATAGTATTTACCTTGGGTCATAAACATCTCGTAGTATTGCCCACGCATGGCCATCAGTTCTTGGTGCGTGCCTTCTTCTAGTATCGTTCCAGCAGACAACAAAACAATGCGGTCACAAAAGCTTGTTGATGCTAAACGGTGCGAGATAAACAAGGATGTCTTACCTTCCATAGCACCTGAGAACTCTTCATAAACCTTTGTTTCGGCCAGTGCATCTAAAGCTGACGTTGGTTCATCTAGAACCATTACCGGCGCATCTTTATATGCTGCCCTAGCTAACATTAACTTTTGGGATTCGCCACCAGATAACATCAAGCCATCAGGATCGATCACTTTTAAGAGTGTGCGGTCCATCCCATCTTCATGGCTAGCTATCTTCTCCCACAAACCCATCTTGCGCAGCACCGCTTCAAGCTTTTCTCTATTGATGTCTGTTAGGCTTCCTGCTACATGCTCAGCAACTGTAAAGGACAAGGCTTCTTCATCTTGGAAGACGACACTAAACTGCTTAAATAAAGCTTTAGGATCGAGCGTTTTTGTATCTACACCGTTCACTAAGACTTGACCGCCTGTAGGATGGTGAAGACCTGTCATTAGTTTTACAATGGTAGACTTACCTGCTCCGTTGATGCCGACCAATGCCAGCTTTTCGCCTGCCCGTAGCTTGAAGTTTAAGTGTTCAAATACAGCGACTTCACTACCTGGGTATGTGAAGCTAACGTCACGAAATTCGATCTCTACTAGGTCTGATGGTGACAATATAACTCCGCCACTGTTTGTATTTAAGTCTTCTTCTAGAAAGAAGATCGCTTCTTTAACAAATCTTGCTTCGGACATTGTCTGCACGATGTTTGCTGAAAGCTCATCCAAGAGCAAAGACATGCTCACATAGGCTGATAGGTAGATTGAGAACTCTGCGATTGAAATCACACTTGTCAGTGCAAGGCGCACTAGAATAATCAAGGTGACAGCCATGCTGACAACACGAGCTAAAAGAGGTAAGAGCTGATCTTTAAAACGCCGCTTAGCAAATACTTCACGAAGTGCTAAGACGAGGTCAATCATTTTGTTGTAACTAGAGAAGATCTGTCCCTCAAGGCTATAGAGCCTAACATCCTTGCCGTAGGTAAAGTTTTGAGCCAAATCGTTATAGTGATACAGCTGCCTTTCTTGTCTACTCGACTCTTCTCTTCTACTAAAGATATAAGCATCTGTTCTGTTTTGTGACCAAATCATAAGTGCAAACAATACTAGTGGTAAAACGACTAACAACGGATGTGCCCCGGCTAAGACAGCAAGCATAAGAAGGACTGAAATAACTGTTGCAGGCATCATAAAGATGTTCCTGTATACCAGTTCAATACCCCTATCGTTACTTTGCATGCCTCGATTCACACGGTTTGTACGATCTAGGAAACTTGCATCCTCATAGTGGACGAAGTCCATGGTCATGACTTTACTAATCGTATGCTTCATCACGGTCATACGAAGGTATGAGATCCGGGCATAAGAACTATTACCTAGGTAGCGGCTCATATAGCCAAAGACCCCTGCAAATACAAAGTACAAAGCCAATATGAGAGCAATTGTAGGCAATACCGCGTCAAGCGTTGCTGCCCCTTCAATTTCTTTAATCAAGAGACCTGGCAAGTAGACTGCAAAGAGTGGGTAGATGGATGTGAAAAAGGTATAAGACAGGCACATGCCAATGAGCCCTTTATCTTCTGCCTTGAGTATCCGAAGCATGAAAGCGATCATCTGCTTATTTGTCACGGATATATCTGACTTAGCTTGTTTAACGTTCATCTTTTGTATCTCCAATATTATCTTGTGTCTGACCTAATGATGTAATGAGAAAACCTAAGCGATCAAATGAGTCTTTCCGAAGGCTGTAATACACACGCCTACTCTTCTTTTTAACGTCAATACGAATCAATTCATGATTCAATAAATTTTGCATATGGTGCGAGCAAGTAGCAGACGTCAATTCCAAGTGATCTGCTATTTCTTTTAGATACATAGGCCCTCGCTGTAGTAAAAGCAAGATTCTTAAGCGACTTGGATCGGATAGGAGCTTTGCGCCATCAATAATGGCATCAAAGGCCTCTTCTGTCTCTTCAGCTGCAATCGCTATGTCAAGGAAGTAAAGACCTAAAGCCAGATCTACTTCACCTGATCTAGAATAGTTCATGCTAAAGCCATTGGGGCGAACGACCGTTGGCCTAAGGCTCATCTTCACTTCTGACCGTATATCAATATCTAAAAATGAGGAGATATAGTGAAGCATCTTGGACCATTCCTCTTCTGTATCCACAATCGCTTGAATCTTTTTGATCTCATCTGATAAAGCCTCTATTAGCTTAGCGATGTCTGGCATAATCGTTAAGAAGAAATCTGCAGCCTTTGAAAACATCTCTCGTCTTTTTTGCTGTAAGGCAATCAATTTCACTTTCACATCATCATCGTTATTCGACTTCATAATGATGTTCACGACTGTACCTAAGTCATCTAGATCAAGTGATCTTTGGAGCGACTCATATTCCTTCATCATCGCTTCCAAGTCATTGCCGTCAGCCGTTTCCATCTCGTGCTGCAGGTCTTCTTCATCCCTAGCATCTACATGCATCAAGACCAAAATCTTTTGCCATCCTGATGTCATACGTTCGATAAGCAAGTCTTTCGTCCATGTATCTATATCCGAAGCATATTCAGCAGACATGATGAATACATCATGGAAGAGTTTCGATTTAGAATCCGTTACCAAATCCAAACTCAAAAAGGATTCAAGTTCTTCTTTGTCTTCTAAATAGGCATCTCTTTTATCCAATAGGTCAAAAACTATATCTTGATGTGCTCTAAAACGTACCCTCATATCTTCTCTTCTTGAAGACAAGTAGCCCGAGTCATCAATAAATGAGGGACGTTCACCACGCGTTGTCATGCCAATGATGGCCGCTTCATAGGCCATATCTGGCGCTTGCCACAGGACCTTATCCTTAGGCCATTCTTTAATCGAAATCAATTTACGCTCTTCACTCATCTCTTTCACTCCTAGCACTACAGACTCATCTTCATTAGATGTACTTCAGCTTTGATGGATTCATAATACATCTATGTTAGATGAACGTCAAACATAGATGTATCTTTTAAAGCCAAATCAATTAAATGTTATAAATAATGTGCAAAGAAGCAAAAAGATGAATCTAAAACATGTATGAAGTAAAATACAGTTATCACGAAAAAAGGAGTAGGATCTCATGCAGCAAAGAGAAGTGGAACAGATCTATTACAGCAGCACCATTCCCTCACCTATTGGGCCATTGACTATGGCTACAGACAAAGATGCTATATGTTTAATAGGCCTTTGGATGAAAGGTCAAAAACATTTTGGTGGAGCGATTAAAGATCAATTACAAGAACAAGATGATCTACCTATATTTCAAGACGTTAAAGATTGGCTAGATCGATATTTTAAAGGGCAAAAACCTAGTAGTGACGAATTACCACTAAAACCAATGGGTACAGACTTCAGATTAACAGTATGGGAAGAGCTTCTAAAGATCCCTTATGGCGAGACGACTTGCTATGGAGCGATTGCCAAAAATATTGCTAAAGACAAAGAAAAGGCCAAGCACTCCAGCCGTGCAGTAGGCGGAGCAGTTGGCCATAATCCAATTTCCATCATCATTCCCTGTCACAGGGTATTAGGTGCAAATGGTCAATTAACAGGTTTTTCAGGCGGCTTAGAGAATAAGATCAAACTCTTAGCACTCGAAAAAGAATTTAGCTAATGCTTAGTTCTTGCTTCAAGATCTGACCATCAATAATCTGATACACTTCATCAGTTTCTGCCATGATCGACAAGTCATGCGTGACAATAATGACACAGCATTGATCTTCATGGGCAAGCTTCGTTAAGATATCCATAATATTGCGGCTGTTCTCACTATCCAGGTTACCAGTTGGCTCATCGGCCAATAGTAAACGACGATCCATCGTCAAAGCACGAGCGATCGCTACACGCTGTTGCTCACCACCACTAATCTTACTGGGATAACGGTGGTATAAGGACTCTGGTAAACCTACCTTCTCAGCCAATTCAATGGCGATCCGTCTAGCTTCTTTGGGATCCACTTTATTTAAATTCATCGGGTACATAATGTTCTCTAGCACTGTTAAGAGTGGAAACAGACTAAAGTCTTGGTAGATAATACCGACTTGACTTCTTCTATATAAGTTACGATTCAAATCCGTTGTAGCTTGTCCAT
This sequence comes from uncultured Oscillospiraceae bacterium, assembly GCA_964468675.1. Lineage (GTDB taxonomy): Bacteria > Bacillota > Clostridia > Saccharofermentanales > Fastidiosipilaceae > CAYXVJ01. The sequence goes on along the minus strand of CAYXVJ010000002.1, from coordinate 25,883 downwards.
CGAAGAGGATTTCGCCTGAATGAGGCACATCTAAACCTGCCATTAAGGATAAAAGGGTACTCTTACCACTTCCAGACTTACCGACAATCGAATAGGTCTTCCCAGTTTCGAATTTACAACTACTACCTTTTAATACTTCCTTGCTCTCCTCTTGAGTGCGGTAGCCATAACGTACTTCTCTTACTTCTAGTAAGGCCATCTTTATCCCCTTTCAAACGTGCTTTTACACAATTGTATCATGCATGCGATTTGCGAACACGAATTCCCTGTAAGATTAGTCACCGCTCATAGTAGATGCTTTTGCTAAACTAGACATATATCACGTAGCGAAAGGAGACCCATATGAAGGTTTTATACGAAGCGACGATGACAAATACAGGTGGTCGCGAAGGCAATGTCGAAGCACCAGACGGTTCTTTAAAGCTCAAGATCGCTCCACCAGAGAAGAAGATTTCTGATGCAACCGATCCAGAGCAGCTGTTTGCAGCTGGTTACAGTTCTTGTTTCAATGGTGCACTAGAACTCAAACTGAGACAAGGACGGGCAAAGTACGAATCTACTAGCGTCACTGCCAAAGTCCGTCTCTTAGAAGATCCTAGCGATAGTGGCTTCAGGATCGGCGTCACCTTAGTCGTAGCAATTAAGGGACTGAACCTGGAAGACGCACGGCGTTTCACAGAACAAGCTCATGATTTTTGCCCTTACTCAAAGGCTACTAGAGGCAATATCGATGTTGAGCTCGAAGTCGTTGAAGCAGATTAACTGCCTCACTCCATCATTTTGTGTGTAAGCGGATGCATCTTTTAGGTTCATCCGCTTTATTGTTCTAAGCTTTCAATCTATAGCTCTTAAACTTATCTTTAAGTATCAAGTATAGATTTTAAGTTTTAATCTTACTCTCCAGTACCCACCTTACGAATAGGTCCTCTGGTCAAGATAAAGATACTAAAGGCACTTGCAAGGATCCAACAAACACTAAAGATTTGACCCAAGCGATTGCTGTCCACGCTAAACGGCAAATTGAATACATGCCTTAGTGCGAACGCCAAAGCAACCCCTACCATACCCAATATGAATAGTTCTAAGAAGAAACTCATAAAGACACGCATGTACGGTGTGCCTGTCTGGCGCATCACCGATATCTCACGACGTCTGACGAGTATCATAATGAAGGGGATGACGAGGGCTAGTATATAGGTCAAAGCATAAATGACTGGATATAAGACATTCATGTAGTTTAGACGCTGCGTCAGTGATGCTTCAGTTCTTAGATATTGGGCATCAGAAATAACAACGAAGTAACGTTGGCGACCGATGCGGTTTACCTCTGAAAAGCCTTCATCCTTCAAAGCTTCCTTGAAATCATCTAGATCCCTACTAAATAGCGAGAAGGACACACTCTTAAAATCAATGGCACCAGTGAAATATTGCTGGCCATCCCAGTACGAATAGGCATACATCGGGATATCTAAATGAAGATCTTGCACTTCATATTCTGAACTGAGCATACGAGGAGTGATTCGGAAAGCAAGTGGCACATACAAGCTATCGTCAAAGCCATCACTTTGATAGTGACCGACAACCTGAAAAGAGAACCAACTTGTTCCACGACCATCCAATATCGTCATCCCTAATACATCACCAAGTTCAATGTTTTTATCTTCCATCATGCGCTTCGGTATAACGCCGATGGTCTTATCAAAATCTACTAGACTATTTGCTCCAAAATCTTCCTCTGAATACCCATCCATGAACTCAGTCATTACAGTATCTGCATACATAAAGTCAGGGGACTGCCTAAAATCATTGGTAAACACAAGTTTTGGCTGTGCCATCAGCTGATTCATAAATGTTTCTTGACCAAATCCAGTATCCGCAAACTCAGGCATTGAATAGTCCTCTAACCACTCGTTATCGGCACTGAAACGCTGGTTCAACCAGAAATGGTTATCCAAGGTCACGGTCACTTGATCTAAGAGCTTTGTATCCACCACATCTTGTAGGGGGTATAAATTCACCATCAAATCTTGATGGTCTTGACCATCTATCGTTGTAAAGTATCCACTTATCTCATAGTCATTACGCAGTGTCTCTAAGTCTTTAGCTGTACTCTCCTCAACACTTGCCATCTGTAAGAGTAGGCTTGTTGCTGCCAAAGCGACAGCGAAAGGTAAAACAGCTCTCATGCCAGACCTTGCCATAGAAAGGCTTGCATAACGAAGTGCACCACCTTTGAGTGATCTTGATGTGCTTATATGCCTAACACGACTTCGTTTTAGCTTTTTAGGTTTTGGCTTTCGTTGGACAAAACGCAAAATGATATAGCACAAGATAAGGGCTACAACAAATACAATGGCGGCTGTCTCGATAAAGACTGCTGGATCCGTATAGCTTTCATACGATAAGTCTTTATGAATCGATAAATTCGTAATACTGTAACTCAAGTTAGAGCTTCTAGAGGATTCAGTCATACCTACGACCATTGCTAAAACTAGATCGGATACTAGATAAGCAATGTAAGCACCTAATGCGCTCGCCATAAGCGCGATCAAGGCAGGTAAGTACATCATAAAGCGCTCTACTTGACTACTAGATCCGCCTAGTCTCATTAAGACTCTGGCATTCTCACGTTCTCTATAAATAGACATATAAGCGAACAGTAGTAAGAGCATGAAGCCTGCCAGCATACTGGCAACTAAGACTAATACTGTACTTCTTAAAATATCGTGGAAGGAGTCGGTAACTGCTGCATAGCCTTGATCGTAAATCGTCATACGAACTAAAGGTGGTAAGGCAGGATCTATACTGTCAAAGTATTGATCTCTGGATGCATTCTCGATTTCTACTGTCGCTAATGTATAACCAAAGTTACCATGCTCGTTATAAAACTGCTCACTCTTCGGGATATAGACTTGATGTTGTGTTTCCTTCACATCGTTCAAGATACCAATAATCTCAAATTCACTTCTTACTGTAAAACCATCTTTAGCCCAATAGCTCTCCAATAAGGAATCTGCTTCCTTATCGCTCACATCGAGCATCAAGTGCTCGCCAACACCTAGACCTAACTTTTCAGATAAGAGTTTCGATATTAAGATACCTGGATAGCCACTGTTGTATTCTGCTTCTGTAAACAGACGGCCTTCTATCGGGTATAAGCGCTGTTGGTGGAAAGCAAGTTCAATATCCAAGTTATCACTAGCAAAGACTTCAACTGAATTATTCAACACACGATAGGTATCTGCAATGTCTTGCATGACGCTATCTTCTGGTATCGTGCCATCCCAATTGGGCCCAAGATCAACGACCTTGCTCTCTTCAATCTCCAAAGTCTCATCCGTCACACTTAAGGTAAAGGGCTCAACTCTAAAATAAGGATCAGATGTAACACCCGAGTAAAAAGAACCGTGAATCAAGTATTGATGCCCTGGGATAAATTCGTAGTCATCTATAGAAATATTTGCTATTTTACCTTCATGGCTCCTAAAGGAGTATAGCGCTTCGTTGATAATGACGCGAGGTAAGTCCTCTCGAAAACTAGTCGATTTTTGAGCAGTAACTATCAAAACGGATTCATCCAGATAAGGCGTGACATTCCGAATACGGTCAATTGTCTCACCAGTATCGACCCGACTCAAGCGTCCCAAGATGGCAGATTTCATATTCACGTTACGCACAGCCTCGTGGCTGAACGCGCCTATCTCTTCAAGGCTAGCTTGTACCTCTTGTCTTTTTGGATCCCTAATTGTTGCGTTTGGATAGTGCTCTCCTAAATATTCAAATTGAGCAATGGTAGTATAAACAGTTTGTGCTTCATCTAAGAAATGATTCACTGAGACGTACACAGACATCTCAAGACAAAGCAAAGCTGTCAACGCAGCAATCAAGACCATATAAAGTAGTGTTTTACCAGGTGACCTATAAAGATTTTTCACGCTATGTCTAAATAGTAACTGTTTCATTGATTAACACTACTACGTTAGTCTATTTATTTCAAGTGTATAATGTTGGATTCTGTTCACTCAGCGTCATCACAACTTCGGCAAGATACCTATAAGGATTTTTAAGACATCAAGACCTAGCTTTCTGCCTGCTTGCATCACGTCCTCGTGACTCAAGGCTGCAACAGATATACCAGCTGCCATATTTGTAATGCCTGATAAAGCTAAGACCCGCATACCGGCATGGGATGCAACGATCGCTTCTGGTACAGTTGACATACCAACTGCATCTGCCCCAAGCCTTCCAATGAGATCAATCTCTGCTGGGGTCTCATATTGCGGCCCTTGTGTGTAGCAATATACGCCCTCTCTCAGGCGGACATTTGCCTCAAGTGCAACTTCCTTCACCCTTTGGATGAAAATTGGATCATAGACATGTGTTTGATCTGGAAACCTCGGCCCTAAATCATCCATATTGGGTCCACGAAGTGGTGATGGACAAAACAGACTAATGTGATCTTTAATCAACATGATGTTCCCTGGCTTATAGGCGCGATTCACAGCCCCTGCTGCATTCGTCAACACCAGATTATTGATCCCAAGCTTAGCCATTGCACGAATGGGCAAGACCACATCTTGAATACTATGCCCTTCATAGTAGTGCATCCTGCCTTGCATAAATAAAACTTTCTTATTCGCAATCTCACCTAGTATAAAACGTCCTGGATGCCCTGTAGTTCCTGATCGCTTCATCCCTGGCGCGTCGTCAAACGACAACTCTTTAGGATCTTTAAGATAGTCTGCAATTTGAGATAAACCTGATCCCAATACTACCGCAACATCTGGCAGTTCAATATTATCTTGATCCAATGCTATAAAATCAGCGAGCCTCTTCGTCAATTGATCTAACATACATCTGGCCTCCTTTGTCATAATAGACACGTCCCCCTCATTATACTGGATTTAAAGAGAGGTCATACTTTGCTACGTATCTTAGATTGTATAGCAAAAGAGCTGCACCTCTTACAGCACAGCTCTCTTCAAAGTTTATGAATCTGATAGAAGATTTTTCTTAACGCTCGATCAAGAAAGTCTTTATCTCAAAAGGCTTCAAACTAAATTGAATCTCTTGTCCATCAACTGTTGCTTCTTGGATCTCTTCTTCTAAGAGATTGACCTCCACAACACGCTTTGGCGTAAAGGCAAGTTCTAGTGAACTATTCTCGCTTTGACCATAGCTTTCATAAAGCCTTACGATCAGGTTATCTGAATCCTCAGCCTTCTTCACCACTTCTACAGTTGCACCAGGGCTTTTGCTTCTCACAAAGCTATACAAAGCCTTCGTTTCATTAGAACTGTCCTCTTCGCCTCTGACAGCAAGCAGTGGGTTGTTCAGGTTATAAGCTTCGGCTAAGACACCTGCCTCCTGCCAGGTCCCTGTATGAGCCATCAAGGACAAGGTAAAAGTATGACGCTCTTGGTCTGCCTTTGGATGTGGGTCTGTACCACTCTTCAAGAGTGTTAACCCAACTACACTGTCACGAACATGGCAGCCATACTTCGCATCGTTTAGGAAGCTGACGCCGTAGCCATATTCGGATACGTTTAACCATTTATGGACTGGCACTTCAAAACGCGCTTCATCCCAGCTTGTGTTGTGATGGGTCTGGCGCTTCACGTGTCCATATTGAATCTCAAACGTTGCTTCATGGGTGTAGACGTTCACTGGGAAGAGTGCCTTCATCATGATGCGCTCTTGCTTCCAATCGATGTCATGGTCAATATCAATACGAGGCGAATCCTTGTACAAGTGAACTTCCTGAGTCACTGTAGAATCAAGGTATGGACGCTCAATACGAATCGTTTGACGAAGTGGTCCGTTTTCAACAACAGCAAACTTCGTTAAGCCATCGACAGGCCAGCTCTTCTCAACATAGTAGTTATTGATATCCCAGTTCTCATAGTTATGCGGGCGATCCTCATAACTCATGATGACGTTGCCTGCTTCACCAGGCTTTAAGACCTCACGCATGGCCTGCTTATCGAAGATCGATCTAAACTGTCCCAAGTCATTAAATTCAACTTTGTAGAAGTCATTCTCAATGACGAAGCCATCTGGATCTACATCCCCTAAGTCTTGAGCTGAGCTAATTTCATCTGTTAATTGATAGACAGCATAGCCAAATGCTGGTACATCTTTAGCAAAGAAGAATGCTCTTCCATCTCTAGTAGATTGAACAGGATATGCTAATCCGTCCTTGTTTACACCTACATTTGCTTCATCTAAGTACACAACACCATTTTGCTTAAAGCCAGTTGGGTTAAAGATCATGATCTCTTTTGTACCAAGACCTACGGCCTTCACAATCTTGGACTGCAGCTCACTGCTTGCTGAACCTACAATGTCTGCAAGACGAGCATACTCACGGTCCGAATCATCGTAGACTTCCTTAATTGAGGTACCAGGTAAGATGTCATGGAATTGGTTACGCATCAAGATCTCCCAGCCTTCTTCAAGAATAGCTGTTGGATATGGAGCATCTGCAAGTAAACCTGCAAGTGAAGCATAGAACTCAAGGTTTTGTAGTGCGTATTCAGATCTGCGGTTGTACTTCTTATTTCTACCCATTGAAGTATAGGTACCACGGTGGTACTCAAGATAGAGTTCACCTGACCACCTTGGTAAGTGTCGATTACCACTGACAGTTTCATCTAACTTTTTGAAGAACTCTGTAACAGTAGAGAATTTAAGGCGAGGTGCACCAGGTAAGCCCTTAGCCAAGCGACGACCGTTTTCGATCATCTCTCTTGTGGTACCGCCTCCACCATCTCCATGGCCATAAGCCATCAAGACAAAGTCGTTTAAATTCTTGTCCGTATAACGCTCCCAAGAACCCATCGCCTGTGAGATGGTTAGATCACCGTTATAGGTTGTAAAGTGGGCATTCGCAAAGTGACCGGGGATTGCCTTGCGTCCATACTCGCGGGTAGGAATGAAGTGGGTTAAGACCTTCGATCCATCAATACCTTGCCATTCGAAAGTATCGTAAGGCATCTTATTCGTCTCACTCCATGAGATCTTTGTGGTCATGAAGTATGGTACGCCAGACTGCTGGAGGATCTGAGGTAAGGCTGCAGAATAGCCGAAGACGTCTGGAAGCCAGAATATTTCATTTGTCTTATTAAATTTATCTTTGAAATAGCGCTTACCACCTGTAATCTGACGGACAAGTGCCTCACCCGATGCAATATTACAATCGGCTTCAAGGAACATAGCCCCTTCAACTTCCCAGCGTCCTTCAGCAACACGTTCTTGAATCTCCTTAAAGAGTTTTGGATCGTGCTTCTCAATATACATATAGAGCTGTGGGGTTGACGACATAAAGGTGTATTCAGGATACTCACGCATCAGCTCCAAGACAGAGGCAAAGCTTCTTACGGTCTTATCTTCAGTCACAGCAAGTGTCCACAACCAGGCAACATCAATGTGGGTGTGGCCAACAGCATAAATAAGAGGCGTCTTATTCTCATCGCCATACTTCTCGTAGAAGTTCTTATCTAGGTATTCTTGAGCAATGGCCAAAGTCTTGCGATAAGCCTTGTTTCCTGGTATGCGTAAATCTAAGAGATTGAGTGACTCATTTAGCGCGTTGATTATTTGGTAGTGCACATCTGAATCAAATGGCAATAGTTGTGCAATGTCTAAAGGTACCTTCACATCGTAATAGTACTTCTCTGTCTGCCGATCTAGGACACGAAGTTTAGTATCTAGGAGCATACGGAAATTGCCATCACCAGTGAATGCTTGTAAGACCAGTTTAAATGTCTCACCTGCTTTTGCTTCTTCAGTTAAGATTGCTTCATGGTGGAATTCGTCAAAACCTAAGCGTAACTTACCATTCACGAAGAGCAATAACTGGGGATTGATAGAATCCCAAGTACCGTCTTGAGCAGTGCTGATATGAAATGCTACAGTCTTTCCATCGAAGTTTTCAGGGATCGTTACTTCCTTTACGAAGTAATAGTATTCGTAACGATCGCCTCTAACGACTTGGTTCTTTTCAATGACTGGCCAATCACTTGAATCTAAGCTTGTGACATCAGCTAATTTATCGCTTAACTTCTTATAACGAAAGTCAGATAAATTGAGCGTTTCTGGATATCTAAGGGTAGACAAATCCCTTGTTAAACGTCTAATGCGTTCATATAAAAATTGCATATCAAGTCCTCTTTCAATCCTCTTTAATCAAATTCATTATAAAGGAGTTTTTAAATAAGGCTATGACATATCCATCACCATCTTAAAAAGCCAATCTTCTTCTATAAAAAAGGCTCCTATTCGATCAAAATGAAACGAGATCAAAGTGAACTGATTGGTATTCACCAAGATGTCAAAAGATGTACGAGGAAGTTCGCTATTGTCCGTATACCAATGTATTTAACTATGCTAGATTAAAAGAAAAAGAAGTGAGGCAAAAACACATGATGTTCACAGACAATAGCCGTGGCAAAGCATTTGCCAAGGATCCAGCCGTTGTAAAACTAAATGGTCAATACTTTATGTATTATTCCACAGCTGCCAAAGAAGGCATCATCGGTCTAGGCATCGGGATCGCTACAAGCACCGATCTTTCGACTTGGACCAAAATAGGTGATGTCACCGCAACAGATGACCACGAGAAGAACGGTATCTGTGCACCAGGTGCTATCGTCCTTGATAACAAAGTTCACTTGTTCTATCAAACTTATGGTAACCATCATTTGGATGCAATTTGCCATGCCACATCAGAAGATGGCATCAACTTCGAGCGTAACCCTACTAACCCCATCATCAGACCTTCTGGCGATTGGAATAGTGGCAGAGCCATTGACGCAGATGTCATCCCCTTTGGCGATCACTTATACTGCTACTATGCATCTAGAGATCCTAGTCACCAAATCCAGCTTTTAGGTGTCCACCGCGCACCTTTATCTAGTTCATTCTTAAAAGAAGATTGGGAACAACGTTGTGACAAACCTGTTTTAGAGCCAGAACTAGAATGGGAACAAGCATGTATTGAAGCACCTGCCATGATTGTCAAAGACGATAAAGTCTATATGTTCTATGCAGGCGCATACAACAACTGCCCTCAGCAAGTAGGGCTTGCAGTCAGCACAGATGCAGAACAGTTCACAAGGGTATCAGATGAGCCATTCTTACGAAATGGCGAAGCTGGTACTTGGAATAGTAGTGAGTCAGGCCACCCCTTCATCTTTGAAGACGAAGACGAACGCATCTACCTCTTCTATCAAGGGAATAACGATAACGGGGCTTCGTGGTACTTATCCAAAGTGGAACTGTCATACCAAGACGGCGAATTCAAAATACTTTAAACCATACACCCTAGTTTAATATTCATAATGCCCTAACCAATTTGGTCAGGGCATTTGAATTTCATATCCTTATCACTGATTGAAGTAACGGTTTTAGCTACTCTCCTGCAAGATCAATCGCAAGCTTAAAGAGTTCAGAGGCAATTGGTGCTGAAATACTAGAACCAAAGCCTGCATCTTCGCTGATGACGGCAATTGAGTATGGATGGTTCACATGATCAACATAACCTAAGAATACAGCATTGTACTCTTCTTGTCCTTCAACTTGAGCCGTACCTGTCTTACCTGCTACTTTAAAGCCTTCAACCTTGGCAGCACTTCCACTACCGGTCTCTACACCAGATAGCATCAACTCTTTAATCTGGCGGTTGGTCTCCATACTAAGTACAGTCGTCAACTCTGTTTCTTGGCGTCGTTGGTAGACCTGATCTAGGGGATTGGTCATGGACGCTACTAAATGCGGCTCCATCATCACGCCACCGTTAGCCACAGCTCCTACCATCATCGCCATATGCAGTGGTGTAGCTGTATTAAGTGATTCGCCAACGGGTTGGCCTATGCTTAGCCACGACAAGATCTCATCATTGTCTGCTGGTGCAAAGAATCTACTGGTCTGTACCTTTAAACGTCCTAGATCCAAAGCTTGATTGTAGTAGAACGATTCTGCTGTTCGCTTCATCTGGAAATCACCTGCGATTATACCGATGTCTCCATAAAAGTGGTTACAAGACACTTCAAAGGCATGGGTCATACCGATTGAACCGTGACCAGACCCTGTCTCCACTACGCCATTTAAACCAATAAGCGGTACATGGCCTAAGCACTCCACTAAATGTTCTGGATCAAAGTACATGCTATCCATATAAGCGGCAGCTGTTAAGAATTTAAAACTTGATCCTGGGTAATATTGCCCCATGAGTGCTCTGTTAAAGAGGGCTGTATCTGGAATATCGGTGTAGTCGATTATATTTTCAGGACTCGTAGACGGCTTACTCACCATAGCCAGCACATCACCTGTCTTGTAGTTCATTAATACAACGGATCCATCTAGATTCCCTAACAATTCATAGGCACGTTTTTGCAAACGTGAATCGAGCGTCAAGGTGATGTCATCGCCTTCTAAACCCTTACCCGTCACATCAAAAAGCAATTGGTAGAAGGGATTACGATCAGTACCTAAGAGTACACCTTGGTAGTGAGCTTCAATTGTATTTTGGATTTAGTGGGTGTAGTCACCGACTAGGTTGCTGAGTGATTCTGCAAGTAGTGTATCCTCTGCATAAACCCGCTCTCCATCAACACTTGTTGCAAGAACTGTACCATCAAAAGATTCGATCGATCCTGCCATCGCATAGCGCGAACGAAGCGTCTCTTTATTCACACCTGCTGCAGCCATCAAGCTTGTCTGGCTTCGATGTTGCTGAACAACGATACCTGCTAGCAAAGCAAAGGATAGGATTAAGACCAATATTAAAACTGCTTTTATATTCTGAAGTAGCTGTTTCAAAACATTACCTCCTAAAGATTCGAGCTTTCGCGGCGTCCAGCAAGACCTAAGTAAATCGATGCAAGTATCGTTTTAGCCAGGATCGAGGAACCACCTGCTGCAATAAAGGGCAAGGTTGCACCCGTAAGTGGAATGAGGCCTACAACACCTGAAATTACGACGGCTGCCTCCATAAAGAACAAGGTAGCTACACCTAAGGTTAAACTAGATGAGAAACCATCTCGCACCATCATGGTGGATTTTGCTCCACGAAGCCATAAAACCATGAAGAAAACCATGACGGCTAGTAAGACCAGTAGTCCCATCTCTTCACCGATGACGGCGAATATCATATCCGAGCTTGCCAAGGGGATACCTTCAGGGCTACCGTTGCCAATACCTCTACCGGTAAGACCTCCTCGGCCAATGGCTTGCAGGCCATACACAATCTGGCGGTTTTGGTCATTGACTTCAGTCCATAAGGTTGACCAACCACTGATGCGGCGCTGAACGTGGGGGAAGAATGCATAGGCTACGGTACCAAGACCTGTACCTGCTAGTAGAATAAAGAAAGTAGTCAAGTATTCACTCGTCATGACGACAAATACAATTAATGTGGTTGGTAATAAAATCATGGCGGAGCCAAGGTCTGGCAAGAGCATAATTAAGAAGAAGACAACAGCTGCCCAGGCAGCGAAGGCTAGTTGTATTCTAAAGGGTGGACGAATTTTGAAGAAGCCTGCTAGGACGACTAAGTAGGTAATCTTAGCGAATTCCGTTAATTGGATGGAAAAGCCACCGATAACGATCCATAAAGTTGCACCCATCTCTTGGCGTCCACTACCAAGGATCAATGTCGCAATTAAGAACAGTGGCGTTAAAACACCACATACATAAACCATGCTCTCAAGGAAACCTGTACGTTGGACAATCAAAATCACGATTGGCATCAAAATTAAGCCAATAAATAAAGCTAAGGCTTGGGTCGATAAACTAGATACGATGCTGTCGATAAGCTCTTGATCCACTGCTGGATAATTAATATTGATTAAACTTAAGCGTGTTTGAATCAAAAGGCCTAATAAGGCAAGGTTCATAATGGCTACAAAGAAGGGTTGGTCTAAAGGTTTTAAAAGGATAGGTAAGATAAAGTAATACAGATTGAAGATCAAGAAGAAAACACCAAACAAAATTAAGATTGGTTCTTCTAATACCTCCATCCCTTCTGGCACCAGTAGTGCCGATAAGAGTCCACTTAAAACAATGGCTATGTTCGTCAATATCCAAGCGCCTAAGGTAGGTACAGGGCGTGTAGACTCTAGTTGATTACTAACTGGTCTATACTCAACACCTTGTTCACTTGCTGCAGAGCGTTCGTCGATATAAAGCATATTGACGCTGCCAACACTGATTATATCCTGGTTACGTAAAGGTATGGCATCTAACACTGGGATATTATTTAAAAGAATCTGATGGCGGTTATGCACAGGCCTTACATACCACTCTCCATCGTAGAGGTAGATTGTGGCATGACGCCTTCTAATCTCATCACTAGCTAAGCGGATATCCGTTTGGCTGCCACGCCCAATGATGGTGGTATGAAATAAAGGTAGACTGCGACCTTCTAATTGCCCTTCACTATCCAGCAGCATTAAGAAATGACCTTGGACAGGTTTAAGATTACTGCGTATTCGACCCCTGATGTCGCCGATTGCGGCACGGAGCAGGAAATAGGCAGTAAAGATCGCTAGAACAGCGAATACATATCGCATTAAATAAGCAAGCTCCTGAGGCTGCATAGGATTACTTCCTTTCGTAGGTAAAAACTATGTTGTAATCATACCACAGCCTCATTTCAAAACGCTTTAAGAAAATGTTTAACTTTCGACTTAAAAGGGAATTCACTTAATTGCTAGCATCACCGATATAGCCGATGAAGAGCGGTAAACCCAATCTTGTAGATATCGTGAATAAAAATGGTCTGTTCATGTTCATGTCAAGCCTCCACTTTATCTCCGGCATTGAGACAGTACCTGCACCTAAAGCAGTTAAGCCTGCAGCTTCAAAACCTACTTCATCTGCATTGAGCCTAACTTGTTGTTTGGCTGTCTCTAAAAAGAGTGTGCCTTCTTCTACATCTGCTGCTCTAGAGAAGTTTGCACCAGCACCCATGACCTCTTCAATCCCTAAGTTCTTGAGTAAGTCTTCTAAGTCCACAGTAGTCTGGACATCAAATTGAGGAAAGCTCCAATTGATCTCGTAGCCCAGTTTCCAGTAAGGTGATTCTTGATCGACATGTTCGGCTAGTAAGTGATCTGAGTACAAGACTTCATCCAAGTCTTCTAAAGCCAGTATCTCGGCTGGGCTTAGAACATCTTTCGGCAAGATGACGCGGAAGACAAGTCCATTTGTAGTGACGAGCTCTGCTGCACTAAACGTATCTCCACCGTAGCCTAAATTGCGGATCTGAGTCTGGTACATAAACTTGACGTCTTTCTTCTCACCAGTCCTCGTTGTAAATGCATCATCGCTTGAAAGGTCTGGATCAAATGGCATGATCCAATTGTCTTTCAGGTAAAGGGTTTGCATCAAGTAGAATGCATCGTCACTAGAAAGTTCAAAGGGCAACTCTTCACCAAGCAGTCCTGCTGTTTGCTCTGAAATCCATTTGGACATTTCAGCTTTGACCACATCTTTTTGATTGACGAAGTCTGCTTGAAATAAATCAGTTGCATACACATCATTTAAAAGATCAAGGTACGATTCTTTAATTGGTATTCTAGGACTTAGCCACATAGACTGCCCCGTCATCATCTGGAATGGGTCTTGAGTGACATTCATACCCTTCAACAGACTTTGAATTGGCGCTCTAATACTACTCAGCACATCACCATCGCCAGATTCACCTGCAAGTGCAAGATCAATTTCAGCTCTTGTCTCGCCATCGGTTCCTTCACCGAGCATGGCAAGTGCCAGATAGAGGCTTAAAGGAGACATCAATAAATTATCCTCAGTAAAATCTTGTGCCTGCTCCTTAAAACTTCTTTTATGAAAGTCTCTCACTTTATCTAAGAGTGCTCTTTCATCGCTATCCTCAGCAAAGAAATTTAATGTATGCTCAAACTGAACCCCACGATCCACAACTGGTCTGGCCCATTCATTGGTGAGGCGTTTTATACCTTCTGCTAAGACCTCGGGGTCTGTCCCAGGATTCACTTCTGGCAAGACCTCTTTTGTTGTTTCATTGCTATCTAACGGTGTCCTAGAACCACTGTTTTGGCTTGCACAAGCAGTTAAAGTACTTATAACAAGTACAAAAGCAAGTATGCTCGTTAATAAACGTTTCATGCGTGTATCCTCCAAAGTCTGTTATGCTGCCGTTTCATGCCTATCTATAAGTAATACCAAATATAAAAAGTATACGTTGCACTTGAGGTTTCAACTCAGATAGTTTGATATACTATGTATGAATTGCTTAACTCTAGGAGGTTTTACATGCGATTAGAGAACTACCACCTCTCGTTTGACGATCTTCACATTGGAGATCTTCCAACCAGAGCCTACTACATTCCTTTCTCTTCACAAAAAGAACTGGAAGAAGCCCGGAATGCATCTGCAAGTTATATCGAGATGGACTTAAGATATGCATCCGACCGTGTATCGATGTTGGACGGTGAATGGGATTTCCGCTATTACGAGCGTCCAGAAGATGTCCCAGCTGACTTTATCTCCGCATCGTTTAGAGGCGATAGTTTTGATACCATTCCTGTACCATCTTGTTGGCAAACCCATGGGTACGACCACCACCAGTACACGAATATTCGCTATCCCTTCCCCTTCGATCCGCCTCATGTACCAGACGATAACCCATGTGGTGCATACTTTACAGATTTCGAACTATCGGCAGAAGAAGCCGATCGTAAACGTTATCTATACTTCGAAGGCGTAGATAACAATTTTTATGTCTGGGTCAACGGTGAATTCGTTGGTTTCAGTCAAGTCTCTCACTCTCCTACAGAGTTTGATATCACAGACTTTACGACAGAAGGACTCAATCGTTTGTCCGTACTCGTCTTGAAGTGGGGTATGTCAAGCTACCTAGAGGATCAAGACAAGTTCCGTATGTCAGGTATCTTCCGTGAAGTCTACATGATTTCTCGCCCAGATGTGCACATCCATGACTACAGCACGCATACAAGCATTGATCCAATAACTGGTTTTGCGAATGTCAGCGTAACAGCTGAGCTATATGGCGCAGGTGCAACAGCCGAGATGTTCCGCGCACTACTCCGTGATCCTAACGGCGAAGTAGTCGGATCTAAGAAGGACGATGGCAAGATCGGTATTCCAAGCACAGAAGATGCACATCGTTATGCAGAAGGTGCAACGATTGCCAGCTGGAACTGGACCATCGAAAATCCAATGCTTTGGAACGCAGAAGAACCTTTCCTTTATACCTTAGAACTCTTAAGTGACGACGAAGCAATTGCAGGAGACGTAGGTCTTCGTGAGATTGTTGTCGATAACGGGGTTGTGAAGCTAAACGGCCAAATGATCAAGATGCGTGGAGTAAACCGCCACGATAGTGATCCTGAGACCGGCTTTACCATTAGCCGCGATCAACTGCTTTTAGACCTCACCTTAATGAAACAATTTAACATCAATGCGATCCGTACTGCTCACTACCCTAACGCACCATGGGCTTACGAGCTTTACAACCGCTTAGGTTTCTACGTCATTGACGAATCCGATCTCGAAGCACATGGAGTACAAACACTCTGGAAGGGTGGTCACGGTAAACCAAAGACCAACTTGACCAATAAGATGGACACTTACTGCCTCATCGCCATGGACGAACGTTTTGATAAAGCGATTTTAGATCGCCAGATGCGTTCGATCAAGAGAGACAAGAACCAACCATCGGTTGTTATCTGGTCACTCGGTAACGAGTCTGGTTTTGGACCTGGCTTAGAAAGAGCAGCCGCTTGGATCAAGTCCTATGACCAAAGCCGCCTTCTCCAATATGAGAGTGCAAACTACGAGCATAGAGATCACAAGAACGACTATACACACCTCGACTTCGTCTCAAAAATGTACGCTCCAGTTGAATTTGTCGACAAGTACTTTGAAGAGAACTATTCTGACAAGCCCTTTATCCAATGTGAGTTCATTCATGCAATGGGTAACGGACCTGGAGATGCAGAAGACTACATCGAGCGACTCTATAAGTACGATGGTTTCTCCGGTGCCTTTGTCTGGGAGTGGTGTGACCACGCCATCTACATGGGCGAAACCGACGATCTGCGCCGCAAGTACTACTACGGTGGTGACTTCGGTGAGTATCCACATGACAATAACTTCTGTATGGATGGACTGGTTTATCCAGATCGTACCCCACACACAGGTCTATTAGAGTATGGTAACGTCATCCGTCCTATTCGCCTTGCATCAGGTGTTGACGAGCTTCGTAAAGGCAAAGTAACACTTGCCAACAAGATGGACTTTGCGAACACCAGAGGCCGTTATGCAGTTGAATATGAAATCGTCATCAACGGCGCAACCGTCTTATCTGGCATCTGGGAGAACCTAGATATTCCAGCACATGGTACAGCCGACTTCAACATCGATCTTGAAGGTGAATTACCAGAGGATGCCTATGTCCTCTTAAACCTCTACACCTACACCATTAAAGAGACAGAAGTTGTGCCAGACGGCCTCATGGTTGGGACAGATCAACTCATTGTTTCTACTGGTACAAACAGCAAAGAAAATACAGAAGAACTTAGCAAAATGGTTAGCGCTGCTTTAGCAGAGCAAGTCCAAGGTGAAGAGCCTGTGTTACTTACCAGTGACAAGCACTCACCATTAGCTGTCCATGAAACAGATCGTGAATATGCCATAACGGGTGCAGGTTTCCTCTATCGCTTCAACAAGCGTAAAGGTAACTTCACATCCTTGATGCGCCATGGTCACGAGATCTTGACCAAGCCTGTTGAATACAACGTCTGGCGTGCACCAACGGATAACGATATGTATATCCGCAAAGAGTGGGAAGCTGCCGGCTATGACATGGCTGAGACCAGAGTCTATAACACAACTTTAGAGACAGATGAGAATAACGGCAATGTCACTATTACCGCAACACTCGCTCTCTTGCCGATCTATCGTCAACGCATCCTAGATGCTGTTGCCACATTTACGATCGATCAAGATGGCAAGATTGATGTCACCATTGATGTTACACGTGAAGACCAAACACCATTCCTTGACGAAGAGACCTTCTTGTATCTCCCACGCTTTGGTGTTCGTTTCTTCCTGAACAAGAACTACCAACATCTAGCTTACTATGGCTATGGTCCGTTCGAGTCCTACATCGACAAACATCGTGCCTCATTAGTGGGTGTATACAACGGTGAAATCCAAGACGAACACGAAGATTACGTGAAGCCACAAGAGAACGGCAGCCACTACGGTGTCAGCCAGTTAGCCTTGGGTGGTGCACATGGTGAGTTGCCACAAGTACATGTGACAGCAGATCCAAATAGCCCACATAACGGTTTTTGCTTCAACGTGTCCGAGTACACTCAAGAAGAACTGGGATCGAAGAAGCATAACTTCGAACTCGAAAAATCAGGTCACACGATCCTTTGCCTCGACTACCTCAACAGTGGTGTCGGCTCAAACAGCTGTGGTCCTGCACTCTTAGAGCAATATCGCTTGAACGAGAAAGCATTTAGCTTCAAGTTCACTTTAGATTTAGCCTAAGAAGTGATGAGACAATCAGTAGCTTAGACGCTACAACATTCTAGACAACTGTGTTAATCTTGGAAAAGCATGAGCTTTCCTCGTAGATTTGCTTAAGTATCTAGACCAAAAAAGCATGAGCTTTCCTCGTAGACTTGCTTAAGTATCTAGACCAAAAAAGCATCAGTGTTGTTACAATGTATACTTTTGCTAAAATAATGAGAGAAGGCTGCAAGCGAAGAATATCTTCCTTAGTAGCCTTCTTTTTTGTTTTGATTCCTTAAGCAAACTACGGTGGCCAGATAAAAGACATTCTCATTCCCTTGATTTGTCCTTTAAAAATCATGCTACAGTATTTGTTCCAGGAGGAAGACAACATGAGGCAAGATAAAAGCAGCAAAGTAAAATTCAAGCGTCTTATCGTCGCATTTATTTTCATATTCACCATATTACTATCCAGTAGCAGCTATGCAGCAGGCCTTACACACAAGGTTTTATCAGGTGAAAGCTGGTGGTCCATCGGTCAACGTTATGGTATAAATTACAACACACTTGCACAAGCAAACGGCAGATCGGCATCTGGCCATATATACGTTGGTGAAGTACTCACCATACCAGGGAAAACATCTACACCAACACCTACACCTAAACCAAACCCCGATAATCCAGTTGCAAGGCATACTGTTGCTCGAGGTGAAAGTTGGTGGTCCATCGGCCAAAAATATCAGATCAATTACATCACACTTGCAACATTCAATGGTAAGAAAGTAACAGATACCATCTTCGTTGGCCAGGTGCTAAATATACCTGTACCAGGGGCGACAAATCCTACACCTCTACCTACAACAGCGCCTAAGCCAACTACTACACCCAAGCCTACGCCACCGCCAACAACAGACGGTACCCATCGTGTTGTAACGGGTGAGAGCTGGTGGTCCATTAGTATTAAATATGGTGTCAACATGAATACCCTAGCTAAGGCCAACGGTCGTACAACCGCACAGTTCATCTTCACAGGTGAGACCTTGCTCATTCCAGGACAAGCTAGCACGCCTACACCCCTACCAACTGCGACACCACAGCCTACAGCAACACCTGTACCAACTAAGGCACCAGAGCCAACACCAACACCTGCAAGCCCTGACATCGAAGTATTATCGTTCAATACAATTGACGACAATCGGATGAAGGCCCAAGCAGATACCTACAAAGTCATTATGGCACCCAACACGATCTCAGAAGGCTCTGATCCAGGCCTTGGTCTTGGCATGATGGTACAAACACCAAACGGTAAGACCATCGTAATCGATGGTGGTATGCAACTCATGCTAGGTGATACAACTGAACTGGCTACAGGAGACGGCACGGGTGAACTTGCTAAAGTAAAAGAGTGGCTAAGCCTACATGCAAGCAACACGGTAGATACCTGGATCTTGACCCATCCACATAACGATCACATCCGTGTACCAGCAGCTATTATCCATGAGGGCAGTGTAAACATTGGTCAGGTCTTTGGCGTATGGTATCCAAAGCATATCCATGACCAAAAGGTAGGCGATGAAACAGCTTTACAATCAGCATTCGCTTATGACGCGATGGAGCTTGTGAAGAGCCAAGGAAAGTACACTGAGATTAGCCCAGGTCTTACGACCAGCATTGACGGTGTGAACATTCGATTCCTAAATGGATACAATGAAAACATGTGGCGTGAAAATGATTCATCAGCCGTCATTCACTTAAGCTTTGATGGCTCTAGTCGTACGATACTCTTACTGGTAGACATTCAAGAGGAAGCAGCGAACTTATTAATGGAACGCTATCCAGAGTTCTTATCGGCAGATGTCGTTCAGATGTCGCATCACGGTATGGACCCCTTGCGTGATCTTTATGGCAAGATCGCCCCATCCATCAACCTTGTCCCAGCAGGACATGGACTTGCCTATCGCACATCGATACAAGACAATGTCTTATATATGACAAATACCTTCGGTACAAAAAACTATTGGGCTACTGATCAATGGCACATGGTCGTTATCAGAAAATAAAATAAATGCTGGCAATAAAATGCCAGCAAATAAAAATAATGAAACAATTTAGAGTGCACAAGAATAGACGCGAGAATTACCTTGCGTCTATTCTTGTATCTAGCACTTGATTCTTAGCCATAATGGAGCTGGTTCTGTTTAGTGATGCTTGAAGCAGGTTCACGTGATTCTCCATGCCATAAGCCTCAGGGTTTTCTAAGGCTTGCTGCACGGGGATTATGGTATTTTTAGTTTTGTCTTGTGCAAACTTATCTTTGAAACAATAAGTCATTATGTAATGGGCTTGATCGATTCGCATCTTGCCACTCTTATCTCTAAGGAAGTGAACCTCAGCTAAAAGCCCGTCTTCGGCAAGTCCGTTACTGTCCGCTGTACTATAGAGCTGGTCAGATAAGAGATTGCCAACTGAATAATAGACCAGTGTTTTATGTGAAGACAATTTAGACTGGACTTCAACAATAGGCTGGATGGCATGTGGTCCACCCCCGATGATGAGGTCTACATCGTTGTCAGCTAACACTTGGGCTAAGGTCTCTTGATACCAGTTCTGATCCGTACTATATTCTGTTCCCCAATGGACATTAAAGATGACGATCTCAGCCCCGTTATCGCGCATGCGTTTGGCTAAGCGGCCATATCTTAAGAAGTCTTCGCTCATATAGGGTTCTTCTTGGCTAAACGATTGAACCAAGCCTTCGGCATCACTAGGTATCACGATGCCATTTAGGCCACGTCTACCCTCTTGCCTTATCGTCTCGTACGTAATGGTTGCCAATGCAACGTCAACGCCTCCGACGTTAAACAACTCATAGTAAGGCTCATCTAGACTCTTTCTTGTGCCAGATACCACCAGACCTTCATCTCGAAGTATATCCACTGTACGAATCACTCCTGCAGTGCCTTTATCGATACTGTGGTTGTTGGCAGAAGTGACCATGTTAAAACCTGCATTACGGATGCTCGTTGCTACACTATCCGGAGCACTAAACAGAGGAAATCCTGTGTAAGGTGGTCCTGCCAAGGTTCCCTCCATGTTTACATAGGAAATGTCTATATCCGCAGTAAGTGGCAAGAGGTGTTTAAAAGATGCATCGTAGTTGTATGTGCCATCAGCCTCCAGACCACCATTAATGAGGTAGGAGTGAAATAAGATATCACCACCAGCTAATATTGACACACGATCTCCATCTCCATCTATCTGAACAGCAGTGGGTAGTGGGCCTATTTCCATCGAATCCGATGGTGTAAATGTCGGGATTGGATCGATCGTGGGTTCTACAGTCGAGGTATCTGTTGTCTCTTCAGTAAAATCTGTCGTTGTTGAAGATGGCTCATCACTTGGATTGATTGTGTTATCTGTATCACTTATAGATGGAACAGGCGTTAATGTTGCCGAAGCAGGAATAGTCGGTGTAAGATCTCCGCTATGGCTTGTACCTGGCGGACGGACTACACCATTACTGCTAAAAATAAGGCTCAGGCCTATTACAGCAATGACCAGCGTTAGGATAACGAGTACCCTCTTTAAACGTATATCTGTATCCATGCTTAACATTATAGTCGCATTCTCGATAGAATGCGTGACAAGATAGCCTTATAATGAGAATAAGTTTGATCTAGTAGGAGGATCCAGTTTATGAATGAAGAACAGAATACACAAGATTTCGAGACCATTTCACTCTCACAATTAAAATTCAGTCCATTCGATTTGATCCGCAACCACGGTATGCTACTGACAGCAGGTACAGCAAAGCTTGCCAATAGCATGATGGCCAACTGGGGTATGATGGGCGTCATCTGGAACAAAAATGTTGTAGAAGTACTGGTAAGACCTCAGCGTTACACAAAAGAATTCATTGACAAAGAGGATCGCTTTAGCATTTCGATATTCGATAAAGAGCACAGAGAGAAGCTGATTTACTTTGGTAGCCACTCTGGCCGCGACACAGACAAATACCTCGAGGCCGGTGTACACCTTGATTTCTACCAAGGTGTGCCCTATGTCCGCGAGGCAAGGTTTGTAATGATATGCAAGAAACTTTATACCGATCAATTCCACCGCGATCAGTTCTTAGAGAACGTTGTCTCAACAGAACACTATGAACGTGATGACTTCCACGAACGCATCGTGGCGGAAATCGAACATGTTATGAGAAGAGTATAGCGCCATCAATCTCGTCATCTAAGAGATCTCTCGTGTCACTTGTATGCTCTGATGCACGGTCAATTTCCGCTTCTAGCGGTTTCGTTGCATTCACAAATGGCAGATTGACCTTTGCCGTAAAGACATCATCTCTGACATCTAATTCCATCTGTCCACCTAATAGGCTGGCAAGGCTACTTGTAATGGACAGGCCTAAGCCTGAGCCTTCGCTATGCCTTGCAGCATCGCCTCTTACAAATCGCTCCATCAAATCATCTGTTGATAGATCAAATGGGATAGCTGAGATATTCTTAATCTCTAAACGTAAGCCTTCTAGACCAATATCAAGTGACATGTACACACGGCTTCCTTTTAAAGAGTATTTTCTAGCGTTCTCTAAGAGGTTTTCTAGTATGCGCCAAAGGTGGCTACCATCGCTCCAGATCATGTAGCTGTGCATGCCTTCAGGCAGTCTTGGTACTAAAGTTAAATGCTCATCTGCAAGCTTTTCATCAAACTCTCCTGTCACCTGGCGCATCAGCTCAATGATGTCGAGCCATTCACGTTCAACGGATAAGTTGCCACTCGAGGCTTTCGACGCCTCCACTAAGTCTTCTGTTAACTGCTTTAAGCGATTGGCTTTCTGATCCAAGGTCTCCAGATATGAACTTGCATGCTCACCATCTAGGCCCTCACGTTTCAAGAGGTCAATGTAATTGATGATGGACGTCAACGGTGTCTTTAGGTCATGAGACACATTTGTAATGAGGTCTGTTTTCAAGCGATCCGCTTGCAACTGCCGCTCTACTGCATATTGCAAGCCTTGATCCAAGCGCTGCAAGTTATCGTTTAGAGGTCTAAAGTCTCTATGAAGCTGCCTTGATTCAGGCGCTAATGTGTCTTCACCATTGGCCAGATTAGAGGAGTATTCACTTAAACTAAGCGTGCTTCTCTTTAAATAAACCAAGTGCACGATGATTGCTATCGGAATCAAGATGAACAATATAAAGCCAAGGATGAAAGCCATAAAGACTGAAAATCCGTTGTAGTTCATATCCATCGTAAATAGGCTGAAGAAGAAGGCTAAGAGTAAATATGGTATGAGTAAGAGCAAGGGCTTTCGTCTTCTACCAACACGCATAGCAACATACTGCCAAATATTCTTCAGTTTACTCCACACAAAGCCTACGATGCTATATCTAAAGAGTTTACGCGCCTTAAGTTTACGGATGAAAGAGAGCAAGACGGTTGCAGTCAACAATGTTAGGAGAAATATCAAGATCGCTGCAAACCAATAGGTGCCCAAGGTACCTAGTAGCAAGCTTATGTCAAAGCCATTGTTACTCAAGAAACGTTTGAAATGAATGGTAGGATAGCGGATAGAATCGATCAGGATAAAAACGGCTGCGAAACCGCTTAGGTATCCCACTAGAACAAATTCAAGGTAGATCTTATCAAACCAATTTAAGCTGATATCGCCACGTTTAGAGAAATGTCCTTCCTCATCCTTCCTATAGCCAGCACCACGGCATAGATAAGCAAACAGCAAGATGAATATTAATGTCGAAAGTACCATAGTAAAGGCTAGTGGCATACGATACTTCAAAGATGACTCATAGAGCAATCTGTTATTCAAATAACCATCTGGATTATCTCCATTGATTGAAGGTTCATAGATCAAATACTTAGCAGGGGATTGGGAACCGCTGAAAATAGGATTCTTGGTGCTAATATAGCTTTCACCTTCAACAGTATAGTGGCCCCTTGTCGCATCAATCAATACAACATCACTCTCAACATTGGGGAAATACCCTTCTAGATCTCTAATACTTCCATCTTTATTGTCAACGCCAATATCGTTTACATGAAGCTGGAAAATCACTTGCTCTCCATCCGATAGAATTAAGTGGTCCGTCAATAGACGCAATTGACCGATATTGTTGTGGTACCAAGCCTCCAATGCACTGTTATCAAGATGCTCATATGTATAGCGATCATAGTCAGTTTCGACTAAATCGCCTGCCACTTGCAGCTCTACGGGTGCAAGGTCACGCTCTAAGAGCTCATGCGCTAAAGTCAGTGCTTGGTCTGCGTAATTATATACTCTCGAGTTGTGATCCATCATGTAGGTGGATTGATACCAGTTATTAGCAGAACTAAATAACCAGTCATGGAATACTATACCCAAGCCTATAGAGGCTAAGCTGAGCAGTAACGCTACGCTAGCAACAATTGTCGCTAGTACTTTCAATAGTGTTGAATGGTATAGATGCTTCATTTAGGCAATACCTCCATATCCTCTAGCTTATAGCCTTTACCCCACAATACTTTAATGTATTCAGGATTCTTGGGATTTGCCTCAATCTTCTCTCTGATGTGACAGATATGGACGGAAACCACGCTGTCACTCCCCAATGCTTCTTGTTGCCAAACAGATTCATAGATTTCATCTGAGCGAAAAACACGGCCTTTGTTCTTTAATAAGAAGAGCAGAATGTTGTATTCAGATTTTGTTAGGTTCACTTCTCTACCGTTGACCGTACAAACCCTTGCATCGGTATCGATAGATAAGCCACCTGATTCATAGACTGCATCGCCTAATTCACGTCCACCTAATAGGGTATAACGGCGCAGTTGAGACTTCACTCTGGCAATGACTTCATCAGGGCTAAACGGTTTGGTGATGTAGTCATCTGCACCTGCATGTAAGCCTTGGATCTTATCTCTGTCTTCTGATTTTGCTGAGATGAAGATAATAGGAAGGTTGTAGCGCTCTCTGATTCTTTGTGTAGCCATTAAACCATCTAGCTCCGGCATCATAATGTCCATTAAGGCTAGATCAATACTCACCTCATCTAAGACGTCTAAGGCCTGGCGACCAGTATAGGCAGTATAGGTATCGAATGACTCTTTCTTTAGATAGATCTCCAATGCACGGACAATATCTGGATCGTCATCACATATTAATATTTTTGCACCTCTCTGGCTAACCATAAGTGTACTTCCTTTCCTACTACTACCCCCATTATAAAAGATAAGACTTTGGAGATTATAAAGAAATCATTAAACTAAAATGATTTTATATAATAACGACAACAGTAAAAAACCTTGATACAAGTGTTCATGAAACAAGTGTATCAAGGTTATCCATTTAATTTTCGATAGACAGTTCCTAAGAACAATTGCTTAAGACAGATCTTAAGGGTTATCAATCTTATTGGAAGATATCTGGAATACCATCACCATCAGCATCAATGAGATCTGGATCGCCGCCAAAAGATGCGCCATACATCTCACGAGAGGCAACTCTCTTTCGATCGCGCTCTGCTTCCACCAATTGACCTAATAAGCGCCTTACCAATTCAGACTTCCTGATATTCACAAGATTAAGTGTTGCATGTGACTTATCTCCACTGTATACGGTTAGGGTACCGACACCAAAGATCTTTTGCCACAAGCTACGGACTAGATTGAAATCAAGGACACGATATAGCTGAACTTCATCTGTTCTAGTCGTAAAAAATCCTGCTCGGATCGTTAACGTTTTCTCCGTTACTTCATAACGTGTAAAGCTAATCGGCATACCTAAGATCCGTTTACGATCTTTCCAAATGATCTGATCATCTTGAATACGTTTTTTCACTTGACTTCACCTCCATCAGTGGACAATGCTTATTATCTGATTCTAACCGATTCTAGAGGAAAAATAAAATCTTTCGTGCAAGGCTATCCATCTGGCTTAAGACAAAAGTCAAAAAAGCGTATATCCAGCAAACTTTTCATGGATATACGCTTCTTTGATTGATTCTCTTTAGTTTTTATATTTTATATGTGTGTATGCACCTTACGATCCGCTACACGAAAGAGTTTACTTTGAACAGGCTTCAAGCTATAGAAGACAACGCCTGTAATCATGCTGTTCAAGCCAGCCTTGATCAAGTTAAAGGGAATAATAATCGGTACTAACATTTCGAGGACAACTTCCACTGGAGCACCTAAGAAGATCGGTGTAATGATTAAGTTCCAACCTGCCATAACGGTAGCCATACCAATGGTACCTAAGATTAAACCAATGACCAAGCGCTTGAATGTGGGTTTACGTCTATAAATAATGGATGGGATTAAGAGTAGGACACCCGATGCCACTACAT
>CAYXVJ010000001.1:34356-34725 GCA_964468675.1 uncultured Oscillospiraceae bacterium | reverse complement strand
TTGTATGACCTGATCGTTTTTTGCCATCTCAGGTAAATCTAGCTCAAAAGGCATTAAATCTGTTTTGATATCTCTTTCTTCGTCAATGGTCTTTTTAAGCCTAGTAAAGATATCGATTAATGCATCGTATTCGGCTGACTTTAAAATATATTCCGTGCACTTATACTGCATAGCACGTTGCGCATAAGAAAACTCACTATATGCGCTAAAGATTAACACATGTGGCCTTGGCTCCAAATCCATCTCACTGATGGCCTTAGCAAGGTCTAGACCATTCATGCCAGGCATGACAATATCAGACACAATGACATCAATATCATTTGCTTTTATATACGCTAAAGCCGAATGTGCATCTTGCTTTTGTGCCAC
>CAYXVJ010000001.1:28663-34346 GCA_964468675.1 uncultured Oscillospiraceae bacterium | reverse complement strand
AGTGTTTATTTCTCGTTCGTCATCCACTATCATGAGCTTGTACATCAATAAATCCCCTAACTTCCCTCTACCCTCGCAATCGCATCAAGTATATCTTCTTGAATAAGCTGCCTGCCATAGGCATCTTTAAAGCGATCTCTATAACGGTCGGTCTTCAAATTATACGCTAAAGACCACAAGGCCCAATAGATATCTATATGTCTATCACCTAAGCCTGCACCCCCGAGGTCTATAAATGCGCTAAACTGCCACCGATCCAATAAAATATTGGGCAAGCAAAAATCCCCGTGTATGATTACATCAGCTGCTAATCCTTCGATCTTATCTGTATATTCTTGTGACTCCAGAGGACAGTCCTTGGTATCCAAACCATGTAGCATGAGCATTGAGCTTGCAAGTACATCCACCAAACGTTCCGGCTGATCCAAGATGTATTGTTCGGTACAATCTGTCCCTAAGGCTTTTTTACTGAGTAGGTAATCTTGATCGGATGTTAAATGCTGCAAAACTTCAGGTGCTAAACCCAAGTCGTAAAAATACTTCAACATCAATGCCTCTGCCTTTAAGCTACCCTTTGGAGCCATCTTTAAAAAGTAACCTTCTTCTGCATCTATAAAAAGCACCCGTGCTTCTTCTGAACAGCTGCTATCAAATACCTGTTTACCTTCAAGATAAGGCAACAGTTCTTTTGGGTATTGATCAGTATTGATTTCAATTGCTTTTAATTCCATATCAATTCCTACTTCTCAATTCCTACTTCGTCTCTTAAGTAAATACTCTACTATATGTGCTGCACGACTTTCTAAAACAGGCAATGTATTCAGACTAAAAAATTCAAGTTTCGTACTCTCACCATCTAAAATCTTTAATTCACCTATAACATCTCTAGTTTCATATAGCGCAACAACGGAATAAAGCTGATCACCATTGGGATAGACAAAAAAGTAGTCTTCGCCAGATAAGACATCGAGCAATACAAACTCTCTTGCCTTTAAGCCTGTTTCTTCATACAGCTCTCTTCTAGCAGTCTCTTCTAATGTTTCACCTAGATCCATGCTACCGCCTGGCAAACCCCAAGTACCGGTATCCGAACGCAAGTTGAATAAAAGTTCATCAGACTCATTAAAGACTAGAATCGTAGCTCCCGCGGATAAGAGCGGCCTATTGCCTACAATTTTTCTTAATTCAGATAAATAACTCATACCACTCCCTCCACAGCCTTTGCACATACTTTTAAAAAGTATCCTTAACTCAATGTAATTTTAACAGCTCATTCACACGGAATATGATCCAATACTCAGACTCATCTTCTGTAATAAAAAAAGGTATCTGCCTATCATCACCTTCAAGATCCAATTTGTCGAAAATAGCTCTCAGTTCATTTAAATGTGCTTCGTCCTTCACGTTCTTCTCTACAACGACAATACCAGCTTGCTCTTTCCAACTATTGTATTTTGCTTCAATATCCTGACAGTCGGGGCAATCAAGACGATGGTAATAAATATAAGCAGTATAGTCTATATCAAATGCAATATGGGCTGCTTGACGCAAGTGATTTTCAATTTGACCATCACCCACAAGCAGTTGATCACCAATACGCACTAGCGGAAGGCTTAACTCTGTTTCTGCGGGGAAGTCCTTTGCAATATCATCTTTCCAATTGCCATCATATGACATCACATTGATTGCACGGTACTCAATACGACTTAGATCAAGACCTTTTAGCTCTGTTTGCATCAACGTTCTGAACGCTTCTTCTGTCTCACAAGAAGCACAGACTCCATCGTAGTAAAACGTAAGAGGCATCTTGTCATCACGATCTATTGTTTTTGTTGAATCCGCTGTTAGATTGGGAGTTTGCCCTTGGCAAGCAGTCAAGCTAAAAATAAGACAGATAAGCAATACAGATATAAACATACGATTCTTTTTCATTACGTTACCTCTTTACATAAAATTAGGGTGGCTTGTCGCATAATCACCACAAGCTACCCTTCATATTCTAACAGTCTTTATTTATCTGTTGCTATACGATCCTTGGTTCACATCATAAGACAAGATATACAAAATACCTAATCTTCTATACCATAACAATATGAAGATACAAGCTGAACTTAAAAAAATGAATATCCCCTTTGACCAATTCACTCCTATCCGTGACAAAGAAGGTGTATCTGTTTGGCGAATCTTTAAAGAAGGGAAATCCATCGGTGTATTAAAATACTTTAACCATGTAGCGGACAGACGTGAAATAGAAAACTATATCCTCTTATCTTCTAACAGTATACCGACTCTTCAAGTACTAGGTTTTACAGATAAAGCCATCTTATTAAAAGACATCAAAGAGAGTAGCTATCGTTTAGGTACGAAAGAAGACCTAGATAGCCCTAAAGTGGCACGGCTCATTGCCTCATGGTACCAAGCCTTACACAGCATCAAGCCTCAAACTAAGCTCTACGACGAAAACGACTACTTCGCAAAAGAAAACATGTTACGTTTAAAAGATATATGTGATCCTAAGCTTGCCATCTGGGCTTCTATTGAAGCTGCCATGCCAAAACTAGAAGCCGCTGTATCCCTACTTCCTAGAGTACTCACCTACAACGACTTTTACTATACCAACCTTGTGGTAGCTAAAGACTATTCCATGGCCTTCATGTTCGACTATAACTTATTGGGTCAATCTTATCCTTATGCGGATATCAGAAACGTATGCTCCTCTTTATCCCCCATAGCAGCAAAGCATTTTTTAGAGGCTTATGGGCCTATATCTGAACTTGAAAAGATAATCGATAGTATCCTGTCGCCACTTATCACGCTCTACCTATCCTATGAGCGCCACGATAAGCTCTGTTCTTGGGCAATAGACTCTTGGGATACACTGCAAGACGGACGATTGCAAGAGCGTCTAGAGCAGTTTAAACGCCTTTAGTTATCCTTTTCATATAGTCTTCTTTTAACATCCCATACAGTACACAATCGCAGATACCACTGTTATTCCAATCGGACATTCGGCTTAGACCTTCAAATTGCATACCTGCCTTTTGCATAACCTTACCAGATGCAAGATTTCTTGGATCGTGGCGCGACTCGATACGATTAACACCTACTTCTTCAAAGAAAAAGCGCATCACCGTTTCCAAGGCTTCAGTCATGTAGCCTTTATTCCAAAACGAGCGCCCCAGTGCATAACCAATGTGAACCATCTCTACTCTATCGTTGTGGTCGACTACTGCTATGCTGCCAACAGCTTCACCTATATCTTTGGGTACGATGAGCCAACTGTAGTAATTGTCATTCTGATAGGAATCTACATTGTATTGACACCACTTCACCGCATCATCGATGCTGGTATAGGTCTGCCACATGAGGTATTTTGTGACTTCTTTGTCACTACCCCAGTTTTTGTAGACTACAGCTGCATCGTCCAATGTAAAACGGCGCAAGTGTAAACGCTCGGAATATAGTTCTTTTGTTCCCAAATGCTCCATACAATTTACCTCATCTATTTTTATCGATTCTACCATGTCAAAGCGAAAATGTATGCCTGATCAACAGGTTTAAATTCAGATGCAAAAAGCCAGGACAAGCCCGGCTTTCATGCGTGATGTTTATGTATTGTAATTTATCCCTTGACTGAACCGATGGTCAATCCTGTTACGAAATACTTTTGTAAGAACGGATACACCATGAGGATCGGTAGCGATGCCACAACCGTAATTGCTGAGCGAATGGTCTTTGGTGTAACCATTCCTGCAGCCGTACTTTCGTTAACACCAACACCGTGGATAGCTGAGCTACTTTGACCGATGGACGTTGTTGAGTTAACAAGCTTCATCAATTCCAATTGCAAGGTTACTAGATGTGGTGAACCTTGATTGTAGATGTAGTTATCAAACCAGGAGTTCCAAGCACCTACAGCACAAAAGAGTGCAACAGTAGCCAGAACAGGTTTTGATAAAGGTAGCATAATGCGGAAGAAGACTGTAAAGTCGCCTGCGCCATCGATACGTGCCGATTCAACCAAGCTCTCAGGTAAGGAGCTCATGTAGGTACGAATAACGATTACATTAAAGGCACTGACCATACCAGGGATGATGTAGACCGCAAAGGTGTTCATCAAACCGAGGTTTCGAATAAGGAAGTAGTTTGGGATCATGCCGGCGTTAAAGTACATGGTCAAGACGAATAATATAGTAATGACGTTTCTAAAGACGTAGTTCTTACGCGATAGGGTATAAGCTAGCATCGATGTTGTGATAAGGCTAGTAACCGTGCCTACTATAGTTCTAGAGACCGAGACTACGAACGCCGTCTGGATATTACCCATCGAGAATATTGCTTCATAGTTTCTCCACGTAAACACACGTGGGAATAAGTGAATACCACCTCTTAAGGTGTCATAGCCATCATTTAGAGAGACGGCAATGGTATTCAGATACGGGTAGAGGGTCACGACTGCAACGAAGAGTAAGAAAATGGTATTGAGTGTCGTAAAGATCACATTTTCTATGCTCCAATCGTATTTGCGATGTGGTTTTGCGCTTGTTTTCATCATGTCCATCACCTCTTATATCAAAGACTCTTCGCCAACACGTTTCGCCAACCAGTTTACAATGAACAGTACGATAATATTGACTGTGCTCTTGAAAATACCAGCAGCGGTGGCTAGAGAATAGTTACCTTGCGAAATACCCCATTTCAGGGTGTAGATATCAATGGTTTCGGCCCACGCCATGGTCGGCCCTTTTTGTAACAGGTATTGCTGTTCAAAACCTGCATTCATAATGTGTCCGGCATTCATAATCAATAAGATAATGATCGTTGCCTTAATACCAGGCAATGTAATGTGCCAGATCTTCTGGTAACGGTTTGCACCGTCAATAACGGCTGCTTCATACTGTTCCATATCGATACCAGCCATCGATGAGAGGTAAATAATTGTACCCCAACCAACACTCTTCCAAAGGTTAGAGAAGCCAATGACTCCCCAGAACATCGTACCTTCTTGTAAGAATAAAATAGGCTCATCAGTTAAGTTAAGTCGCATCAAAACTTCGTTAACAATACCGTCTCCTGCAAGTGAATCGGCCACAATACCCGCTGCAACAACCCAAGACAGGAAGTGTGGGAGGTATGAGACAGTTTGGATGGAGCGTTTGAAACGGATGTTTCTCACTTCATTTAACATCAATGCAAGAAAAATAGAGCCCACCGTGCCCATGCTCAAATTAATCAAGCTCATGGCGATTGTGTTTCTTAAGACGCGCGTAAAGTCATCAACTAAGAAGAGGGTTTTGAAATTTTCTAGTCCTACCCACTGCTGATTGAACACGCCTTGAATGTTGGGGCGATACCTTTGAAAAGCCATTGTCCAGCCCCATAGAGGTGCATAATTAAATACAATAATTAAAGCCAGAAATGGTATGGACATTACCATTAACTGCCATTGGTCACTGAATATGCGCTTGATGCGTGTCCATCTACTGTGCATGTCTGTCTCCTCGGATTGAATCGATAAGGGGCTCTACTAAAAGGATAATAAAGCCCCTCGTCGCTTATACAACTAATATGTTACGAATCTAGGATTACTCCCAGTTTTCAAGTCTCCACTGAATGGCATCGTTGATGAAATCAATGACGATGTCATAGTTTGCCGTGTTGTACTCGTCTACAAAGTTATTCC
>CAYXVJ010000001.1:17308-28653 GCA_964468675.1 uncultured Oscillospiraceae bacterium | reverse complement strand
AGTAATAACGCCTGGCAACATCTGAACCTTGATGTCTGATGCCTTGGTGTTGGCAATGGCCTCAGGTGTTTGATCAGGAATGTTAACCTGCCATGTTGGGTAGTAAACAGGGTTCTCAGGTGGTAGTGCGTAGAACTCCGCATAAGTCTTGAATCCGTATCCATCTAGGAATGATTTATCGAACTCGGATAGTGCTGCGTAGTACTCATCTGGATCGTTGCCTGGACCGGATACGTTACCGTCTGAGAATGTACCTTCAATCTTTGGTGCATAGTCGAAGAAGGCTTGGAACTTTGTAGCTGGGCTCCAACCTGCATCACGCTGTTCTTCACGTTGCTCTTCTGTACGATAGAACTTGCCATTGTCGTCTACCATGTATGACTCGCCTTCGATACCCCATGAGAAGAGAGTGGTCCACTCTTCTGTGGTGATCTCGTTGAAGAAGTCCATGATTGGGGCAATCTTTTCGTCATCAATTGTAGTAACCATGAAACCATTGTTTAGGTTGATAACGGTTTGGTCTCTGTAATACTCTTGGATTGAATCGTCATAGACGATCGGGATGGAGACATAAGTACGCTCATCTTTATCTGCACCAACAAGTGCTGTATTGGCTGAGTTCATGTTCCACTTTTGATCCATAGTACCAAGTACGTTACCAGCTGAAAGCTTGGCAATGTATTGGTCATAGTTCATTGCTGCGGCTTCCTTGTCGAAGAGACCCTTAGCATTGATTTCATTTAACTTCTGATAGTACTGCTTAGCGATATCTGTTGTAGATGGATCATAAGCAACGTGTGTATCTGGATCTACAATGGCATTACCGTTGTTTGGATGACCAGCTAAGAATTGTGGTGGGTTTACTAAACCGAAGTTTCTCCAACCGTCATTCAAGATGGTGTAACCAATGGTAGGTGCACCGTCGATCTCTGGGTAATCATTGGCATAACGCTCAATGATATCGAAGTACTCATCTAGTGTTGTGATGAGTGGGTAGTCATATTCTGCCAAGACTGCCTTCTGAATGAAGACACCTGTACCCCAGTGCTCTGTAATGACTTCATCACCATAGATGACGCCGTAGTTTGGCATGTAATAGATTTGACCGTCATGAGGTGACTTCATACGATTGATGAAACGTTCATAGTGGTTGGCTAAGTTTGAACGTTCTGCAATCAAGTCATCTAGTGCGTGGGCACCACCGTTATCAACAACACGTTGATTAAATGGCATGATGTCTGGATAGTCACCACCGGCAATCATAATACCGATACGCTCATCTAGATCACCGACGAGGTATTCTGATTCAAACGTAACACCTAACTCATCTTTTAAGATGTTCAGGGTTGGGTGTGTATCAGGATTGGTTGGCATCTCACCTGCTGGGAAGAATACCTTGATGGTTAATTCTTCAGGTGCACTAGGCTCTTCAGATGGATCCTCCGTCTGATCATCACCTGGCTCAGTTGCATCGTCTTCTGTTTTATCTCCTGCTTGGGGTTGTGTGCCTCCTGTGGTTTCATCACTTGAACCACCGCCACAAGCAGCTAATAATGTGACGAGCATCAATGAGCTCAACATTAGCGCGAGTAATCGCTTCTTCATCTTATTTTCCTCCTTGTATATAATAAGAAAGCATTTAACACTCTCTTAACCTGATGTCTTTATCTTGCACCAACTTTGTTAGCCAAGCTAGCGTATTGTTGTTGTTTACTGTTCAAATATTGCGATTTGTCTGCTAGTTTCGAGTTTAAGATGTACATTTGTCCAGATAGACTATCGATTTTACAGCCACAGGCGTGTTCAAGTCCACTTCTGCCTGTGCATATATGCCGAGCATTGTACCCACAAAACTCCCTGATACATCTGGTGTTAACAAGCGTCCATCCACCACATGATGCATCTCATGCCACTTATCACCTACTCGAGCAAAAAAGCGGTACTCTTGCTCATCAACATGAATCTCAAATCGCAATTTATGAGCAAACAAGACACTCTTTTCTTCGAGCAGATGTGTTTCCCCACTCTGACAAACATACAGTTTTAAACTACTAGCATGAAACGCAAGTTTATAGTGGTGTAAGTCATCATGGAAGGCTGTCACACCTATCTCTGCATCCATCTGAGGCATCGTCAAATCACAGCTAAAGACACATTTTCTTCCACGTTGCCTTAAGAAGATGGCACTTGCTGCAACTGGACGATCCAGCTTTGCTGTACTCGGATAGAGCAATAACTGCTTATGTTCTGCTTCATGTACAACGCCACAGCCCATTTGGCTGCCACGTATTGTAATAAGATTTAAATCCAATTGGTCATTTGCAAAATCAATATTTAAGGAATAGTCCCTTTTATTTTCATCTTCAAAAGCAGGTAAAGAGGTCTTGCCTGATTCAAGTAAGCGACCATGGCCTGCATTTACAACTGGCCAATTATCTTCCCATGTGACTTGACCCATAAAGGTTTCCCTACCTAGATTACGGTAGTAACCTCCATAAGGCCTTGAGGCCAAGGCAAAGATATACCACTCATCATTCGGTGTAGACACAAGGTCAGCATGACCAACATTAACCACTGGAAAAGATCTACCCAAATGCCTGTGGGTGAGTATCGGGTTATGCGGACAAGCTTCGTAAGGCCCTAGTACAGATGATGCCCTCGCAACCATGACTGCATGCTCAAAGTCTGTACCACCTTCAGCCGTGATGAGATAGTAGTAAGGAGCACGGTAATAGATGTGTGGTGCTTCCATCCACATATCTGCTCTAGCATAACCTTCCCAAATCACAGTATCTGGTCCAACTAATGCACCTGTCTCCCAGTCAAATTCGCGAACCCATATCTCGTTATCGCCCCAATATCGTTCGTTTACTTGGCCACGTGTAGCAGAAAACCATATACGTCCATCCTGGTCTTCAAAAATATCCGGATCGATGCCTGCTCCTTCAAGGTAAACGGCCTCACTCCAAGGTCCTTTGGGGTTTGTAGCCGTCATATAAAAGTGACCACCACCTTCGACGTTTGTACAGACCAAGATAAACGTGTCTCGTATAAAACGCAGGGTAGGTGCATATAACCCTCCTGAATGACGAGGTGCTTTGATGCTTAACTGATCCGGTCTATGCCAGACATGTCCAATTTGTTCCCAGTTGGCAAGATCTTTGCTATGGAATATTGGTAATCCAGGAAAGACTGTAAACGTAGACGTAACAAGGTAATAGTCTTCACCTACACGACAAACGGTCGGATCAGGATAAAAACCAGGTAAAATGGGGTTTTGGTATCGTGCCATGAATCGCTCCTTAAAATCTATCTTTATAAAGACCTGCAAGTGCTAAGAAGGAAAATGCATAGAGGAAGTTATCGTAGTAACGGCGTCGTCCAGTGCGTAAAGCTGTATTCCAAAAGCGATGTGCTAGTGTCTTTGCAGGTTCTGAATCTGACACCATATACGTTGTAGCAAGCGATGCTAATAGACCTACTGGATGTCGGCTAAAGCGACCTCCATCTGTACCATCTAATTCATAACGACGAAATTCATCAGTCGGAATTTCGTAGAAGAACTCAGCTAAGCTCTCTGCTGTATCAATCATCCACTCTTCTTTTTTGCGTCCAGGCAATGTAGCGGCAAGTGCGATATTTAGCATCGTGCGATACGCATCACTAAAGAAGTTGTGGTGGTCATGGCCATAAACAGGCTCACCTTCATACGTACTGTATTCAGGATTCATACCCGTTAAAGGATGGATAGACTTAGGTAAAAATGCTAGTGATGCCTTTTCAATCTCGAGCCAACGCTCTTGATCTGCTTCATCTGCGATACTTGCAAAAGCACGGTAGAAATGCGGTACATGGTAAGAAGGATCGGTAAAACCTGCATCTGGTACAAATTCAATCAAGTTATTCTCTGTCCACATAGGACCTGCCTCACCAGGATTACGATGCAAAACATCTCGTAGAATCTTTTTTGCCCACGCTTCGTAGTCAAAGTAATCGATACCTAAGAGCTGTTCTTTAGTATCTAGACCTCTAATCCAGCGACGATGAGCAAGGGTTAGTGCCATAGCAAAAAACTCTTCACCGTCTGGTGCAGGACCATTGGCTCTGGGGCTTCCATCTAGTGGAACAGACCAAGCAAAGTATCCTCGACACGGACCATCTACTAAATACATGTGATTGAGTGTCCAACGCCATGTCTTATCGAAGGTCTCTTGGTCATCTAACAATACCGCTAGTAACATGCCATAGGATTGCCCTTCAGTTCGAACGTCATCATTGCCCGTATCAAAAAAGTATATCTCTTTTGCGTCGGTTTCGACCATAAAACCTAAGTCTTTATCGTAGCGAATCGCATCCCAGATCTCTTGTGTACGAAGCTTAACTTCAGCTTCTGTATATCCAAGTGTCAGCCAGTAATTTTTAGCGTATTGTTTATCTGTTACAAGTTTTCCTTGTGCTTGCATAAGAATACCCCCATGTAGAGTTTAGGCACTCAGCATAGGGGTATACTCTCATTTTGACTCTGAAATATTTGCCTCATTTCGTTCACTTATTGCGAAAGGAAGCGAATGTCTTACATCACGTAGAAGAAAATACTGAAGAAATGTAAGAGACTACCTAGTACAACAAATAGATGGAAGACAGAATGAATGTAAGGTTTTTTTGAACCAATACCGTAGAACACAGCACCTAAGGTATAAGAAATACCGCCACCTAAAAGTAAGAGGAGTGCATTCTTAGGCAGTGTACTAAAGATTGCATCTTTAGCAAAAACAACACTCCAACCCATCCCTAGGTATAGAATCATCTCGATTACTCTAAAGCGTTTTAAATCAATGGCACTGAGTGTGACACCTAGAGCCGTTAAACCCCAGATTATGCCGAAATGGGTCCATCCAAGTGCAACATTGTATTCACGCATGGTAACCAATGTGAAGGGTGTATACGTACCTGCTACAAGAATGTATATCGCACAGTGGTCTAAAATACGAAAGACCTTCTTTGCTTTTAAGCGCGGGCTCAATCCATGGTAGATACTCGACATGGCGTAAAGTAAAATCATGGTGAAGCCAAAGATTGCACCGCTCACAACCCCGTAGACATTGCCATGAAGAGCAGCCCTCACGACACATAGGACAAGAGCTGTGATACCCAGTGCCCCACCTACGATATGAGAGACCATATTAAAGATCTCTTCACCTTTACTGTAATTCGGTAACGTTATTTTACTTAAGCGTCCTTCTACGACACGTTTTTCTTTAGGAAGAGACGATACTTTCGCCTTGGTTTGAACATCAGACACAACAGGCCTCCAATTACTTCTATCATCAAACTATATTTAGTTTATTGTGGAGCCCAGGCGCGAATCCGTCAAGTGATTTGGCGTCTCTATGGATTATTGATTTATATTTATACAGATAAAATCATTGTAACAAGTCCTTAATACTCCTGCTGTCTTCGTGTGGAATAGGCTTCCAATCCACATCTTTGACAAGAGCAATCAGCATCAAGGGAACTGATATCAGATCAAACCAGGGAAAGCATAGTACATACAGTATTAGTTTTGGCAGAGAACACCGGACATGCTTACGCTCACGAATAACTGTTAGTGTGCCATTCACTATGGCACCAAGATAGAAGGTAGCGAAGTATAAAATAATGTTCCAGAGCATGTGGCTGTAGTCGTAACGACCAGGTGCCATAACACCATAGATAAGGCTGATCAATGGGTAGATACCACCGATAACAAGTGAGAATAAAGCATAGGGGAAATATTTAAAAAACATGTCATAACACATGAAGCGCTCACGAAAGCGTACATCTAGTGGACGCTTGTCACTAGCATCAACTCGTTTGAAAAGTCTCTTTAGAAGTTGGCCACTTTCTTTTGCAAAATTCTGCAGATGGCCCTTTGTCCAACGGATACGTTGCTTATAGACGGTTTTAAAGTCTGTGGGTTGTTCGTCATAGAATTCTGCTGCCTCACAATAAGCAAGGCTATATCCCTTAGCCGTAAAACGCATGGTATGCTCAGCATCTTCTGTAAGGCTTGTTGCATGCCAACCATCTATAAGTAATTCACTAGAAAACATGTAACCCGTACCTGTTAAATGGGTAGCTAAACCCAATATTGACCTTGGGCGATGTGAGCTGACACTCGTGCGATAGAAGTGAATACCATACGCTGACGAAATGAAGTTCGTATCGAAGTTCTTCGTATTACGATATGACGTGACCATCTTGTAGTCCAAAGCAAAGACCTTATTCATTTCAGTCACATAATTGGGTGCTAAAAGGTTATCTGCATCAAAGAAGAAATAGCCGTCGACAAAATCGATGCCAAAGTCACGCTCAATCTGATGAAAGAGATATTGTAAGGCGTAACCTTTTCTAGCCTTCGTTTGATCAAAGCGCTCATACACGATGGCACCTAAAGATCTACAAATCTCTGCTGTATTGTCTGTACAGTTATCTGCCACAACAAAGATAGGATACGTATCATGTCCGTTATCCTGATGCCTGATGCTCTCGATTAAATGTGGAATAACCAAAGCCTCATTACGTGCTGCAATGACAAATGCATATGAAAATCGCTTGTCTGTATTGGGGTAGCGCTTGGCTGGCAAGATAAAGCCTAGGATCTGATAAATCACTTTATAGAAAACCAAGACAGATCCCACTGCCAGAATAACAGAACAGATTTGATCAACAAGTTCCATCAAAGATACCTCCAGCATCAGTGTAATATCAAAATCCCACTATAGATTTAAGATTATCTTAAGATCAATTCATGGTAGACTTGTAGCATCAAGATGTGAGGTGACTTTAGATGGAGCAGTACGAGTACTTAAATCGTTTACAAAGGCCTAAATCCAAGGTAGATGTCGTTATCGATACGGATACCTACAACGAAATTGACGATCAATTTGCTGTAGCCTACGCATTAAAATCTGTAGAAACTATGAACGTCATTGCGCTATATGCAGCTCCTTTTCATAACGAGCGTTCAACTAGCCCTGAAGACGGGATGGAAAAAAGCTATCAAGAACTCTTAAAGATCTTAGAACTTTGTGGACGCGAGGATTTAAAAGCCTCTACCTTTCGAGGATCAAGGACTTATCTAGACAAAACTGGACATGATGTAAGCCCTGTCTTGTCACCAGCAGCAGAGGACTTAGTCGAACGATCTAAAGCATACTCAAAGGACAAACCCTTATACGTCATTGCTATTGGCGCTATAACAAATGTCGCATCTGCCTTAGTTCTAGACCCAAGTCTAAAGGATAGGATAGTACTTGTATGGTTAGGTGGTCACGCCTTGGATTGGCCTGATACTAAGGAGTTTAATATGGCTCAAGATGTCCTAGCAGCAAGAATAGTCTTTGGCTGTGGAGTAGCGCTGGTTCAGTTACCTTGTATGGGCGTCGCTACAGAATTCACCTTAAGTGAACCTGAAATGAAATCTTGGTTATATGGCAAGAACGACCTATGCAACTATCTTGTTGATGCAACAGTAGAAGCTGCAAGCGAATATGTAAAGACAAACATTTGGTCAAGGGTTATTTGGGATGTCACTGCTGTAGCTTGGCTCATCTCGGATGAATTCACAAAATCAAGGCTTGAATATACACCCATACCCGAATTTGATCACCACTATGCAAGAAGCTCTAAAGGGCATTTATATCGTTATGTCTACCATATCAATAGAGATGCCTTGATGAATGATCTCGTCATTAAATTGACAGCAAAATAAAATAAGCAATGAAGATATCACAATAGATATTATGTGATTCGACTTAAAAAGGTAAAGGGAGCTTCACTAATCTAAAAAGCTCCCTGCACTGTATAATTCTAAATTAAACGTATACCTTAATATTGTTCGAATTGATCTTCTAATTGATGGGCAATATCAAACAAGAGCGCTTCAGCACCCTTTTGTGCCATGAATTGTGCACCGATGGCAAAGCCTTCTTCATTTCTATAGAGCGGCAAAGAGATAGCCGGTTGACCTGTTAAATTGGCCAACATAGTGTATGGAGTACGTGCTAGAGAGTCTTCGAACATATCCCACGCGACTTGATACTTATCCTCTTCATGTTCTATGTTTTCCATGCGCTTTTGTGTCTCTTCATCGAAGTAGACAGTATCGATCGGTGCTGCTGTTGCAGCCGTTGCAGGCGTCAGGTAAAAATCAAACTCTTGATGGAATTCATGCATGCTTGCAGCTGCCTTGTCCCAATCGTTTAAAGCATCGACCATGGCATGTCCTGGTAGGCTAAGACCATATTGGTACAGCACCCAGGTAATGAGCTCCACGTGTTCACGCTTGATTCCTTGGAGCATAGATGCGGTTTCAACACCGTTTACAAAATAGTACCCCTTCATGATGCCTAAGCCATCAATCGGTGCTTCTTGTTCTACGACTTCATGCCCTAAAGCACGAAGTGCTGCTACTGCCTTTTCGACTACAGCAACAGCCTCCTTGCTTACCTCACGGCCAATGGGTGACTTCGTTGTATAAGCAATCTTGTACTTGTCTTTAATTTCTCCAGACTTGGGGCTTGCAAAAGGAGCGCCACCATCTGTCGTATACATGGCATCAAAAAGCATTTCTGCGTCATCTACGGTATGGGTCAAGAAGAAGTTTACCGATGCGCCTTGCCAACCACGATATGTTCCAGGTCCTACAGGCATGCTACCACGGCTAGGCTTTAAGCCAACCAATCCTGTAATGCTTGCTGGTATACGGATTGATCCACCACCATCACTTGCAGCGACAACGGGTACCATGCCTGCTAGTAGTGCTGCAGCAGCTCCACCGGATGAACCGCCTGGGCTATGACCTTTGTGTTCTGGGTGTTCAGTAGATCCGTACAGTTCTGGGTCTGTAACATTCTTAAAACCAAATTCAGGAGCGTTGGTCTGCCCTACAACAATAAAGCCTAAATCCAAAATCTTTTGCACAAAGTTATCGGTATGGTCAGCAACTTGGCCTTCGAGTAATTTAGCACCAGCGGTGGCAGGTTCACCTTCAAGGTTTTGACCTAAGCCTTTTAGCAGTATGGGTACACCCTTAAATCTTGTATTAGAAAAATCTCTTTCCTTTGCTTCTTTTCTTGCCTGTTCAAAACGTGTATGTATTACTGCATTGATTGCAGGGTTTTCTTTTTCTATACGAGTAATAGCCTCTTCAACAAGGTCAATGGGGCTTGTTTCTCCCGACTCTAATCCTTTTAAAACACTCTTAATGTTCCATTTTTTATTTTTATCCATAGCAAAATTGCTCCTTACTTTAAGTCTTGGATTCACTCTAGCACAGATAAATAGTATTGCAGTGTCTCGTGTTATAATGACTATTGTGCTAAAAGATGCTTTTAGCCTAAGCTTTAGCCTGAGATTAGGAAGGTAAATCACATGACAAGAAATGTCGGTACTGTATCCCGAGGCATCCGCTGCCCCATTATCCGCGAGGGTGATCCTTTACCCGAGATTGTCGCGAATAGCATCGTTGAAGCAAGTCAAAGTGACTCCTTTAAGCTATATAAACGCGATATCGTCGCTGTTACAGAATCCATTGTCGCCAGAGCGCAAGGAAACTATGTACATGTGGACGCAATTGCTAAAGATGTAAAAGAGAAATTAGGTGGCGGCACCATCGGTGTGGTCTTCCCTGTCTTATCTAGAAATCGCTTCGCAACATGCCTACGCGGCATTGCAATGGGTGCTAAAAAGATTGTTTTACAATTAAGCTACCCTGCAGATGAAGTAGGCAATCACCTGATTACATTGGATCAACTAGATGAATCTGGTGTCAATCCATATAGTGATGTCTTGTCATTAGCAGATTTCAGACGCCTGTTTGGCTACCCCAAGCACGAGTTCACAGGTGTGGATTACGTCTCTTATTATGAAGAGATCATCAAAGATGCAGGAGCAGAGTGCGAAATTGTATTCAGTAACAACTGCAAAACCATTTTAGACTATACAGACAGTGTCTTATCTTGTGATATACATACCAGAGTTAGATCCAAGCGCATCTTACGTGAACACGGCGCCAAGATTGTCTGTGGCTTAGACGACATCTTAACCGAAGCCATTGATGGCAGCGGCTATAACCGTGAGTACGGCTTATTGGGCTCAAATACCGCAAGCAGTGATTCCATCAAGCTCTTCCCACGTGACTGCAGCGACTTCGTCACGGATACACAAAAGCGCCTACTGGAATTAACCGGTAAGCACTTTGAAGTAATGGTTTATGGAGACGGTGCCTTTAAAGATCCGCAAGGTAAAATCTGGGAACTGGCAGACCCTGTTGTCTCACCTGCCTATA
The DNA here is from genome assembly GCA_964468675.1 of uncultured Oscillospiraceae bacterium. GTDB lineage: Bacteria > Bacillota > Clostridia > Saccharofermentanales > Fastidiosipilaceae > CAYXVJ01. The sequence continues at coordinate 18,323 of CAYXVJ010000001.1, read as the reverse complement.
CAGATGGGCTTCAAGGCACACCTCACGAGCTAAAATTAAAGTACCTTGCTGACAATGATTTCAAGGATTTAAGCGGTGAGGAACTGACAAAAGCAGTTGCTAAGACGATTCGCGAGAAAGATGAGGCTACCGAGGAACGTGCATCACTTGGTACTACACCTCGTCAATTGCCAGACCTTGTTGGCTCGCTAGCAGATCTGACCAGTGGATCCGGTGATAAAGGAACACCGATCGTTCTCATTCAAGGCTACTTTGATAACTACACCAATTAGTGTACAAGCTCTTTTAATTTAAGATAACAAGCCAAGGTGGCTCTACAGTCCCCTAAGGCTCGATGTGCGCCATCGTTTTCGACACCGTGTCTGTGACACAAATCGCCGAGACGGTGGCGCATTCGCTTACCACTCACACGGCGAGATAGATACATCGTATCGAAATATTCTGCTTCAAAATCGGGGGCAATCGCAGCCAAGAAACTCAAGTCAAAATTAACATTATGACCCATCAAGATATCATCTTGGATAAATGCCAAGAATGGTTCACGAACCGATTCTAAAGGCGGGGCATTCGCAAGCATCTCTTGGCTAATCCCTGTCAGGTTTGTAATGAATCCAGAGATAGGGACTCGAGGTCTGACTAAAGTCGAGAACTCCTCCACAATCTCATGATCCCTAACCCTTACCGCTGCCATCTCAATGATCTCTGAGCTTTGGGGCGACAAGCCACTTGTTTCGAAGTCAATGACTGTAAAATCACTAACCAGGTTTCTCGTTTGAATAAAAGCCATTTCGAACTCCATTCATCTGCCGACGATAACAGTAGAGTCAATCGTCGATGTCAAAATCTATGACGGCTCCTGTCTGTGCATCTATAACGATATCATACTCTACACCATTGTACTCAATTTCGATCTCCCATTCGTGACCATCGTCATCGTCATCGAATTCAACATCCTTAATATGAGCGGCTGTTGCACCAGGTACTCGGCCTAGGGCAATTTGAATCGCACGATCAC
>CAYXVJ010000001.1:5814-17298 GCA_964468675.1 uncultured Oscillospiraceae bacterium | reverse complement strand
CGTTATAGGACGGTGCTACTGTAATGACCGCTTTGGGAGGATCAGTAGCTTTTGTCGTACTAGGTACAGGTGTTGGCTTCACTGTTGTAGGCACTGGAGTCGGCGCTTTTGTAGGGGCTACTGTGGGCGCTTTTGTTGTAGGAGGATCCGTTGGCGAGTCTGTTGGTTCCTTAGTCGTTGCCGAACTCTCATCTGTTTTTGTTTGGCTAGATGCAACTGTTGTACTCTCGCTTGTCACGTCATCTGTATTCGATGTATTGCCATCTGTCTTGCTAGATCCTGTTGTTCCAGGATCGATTGACGGCATTAAGATCCAATCTTGGCGTGTACTCTTCTTTGAGATCTGTTCACCAGACTCTGCATCGATTAAGAGTGTATAGACATAGTCTGAGTCAGATGCATATATTTCATAAGCGATTCGTTCACCGCTATATTTTAATTCCACATCGTGGATATCCGCTCCATCTAAGAGTTCACTACCGCGATCGATGGCTTCTGAATCCGACAGGAAACGTCCTGTTTCTTCACCTGGCTCTAAGGGAATTACAACTTGTGAGGCTGCTTTTAAACTAAAGTCTAGGATATCGCCTGTTTCAGGATTGAGGTTCATTTCACCTCCAAAACCTTGCCAGCTAAAGCTAACTAAAATGGAACCATAACCATCGGTCTGACCTTCTTGGTATCTGATATTCTCTAGAATTGCACCATCAAATTGCTCTTCTAAAATGGACCTGATATCGGCACTTTGGATGACAATGTCATCGCCGGTCTCGCGCCCTACAGCATGTGCATGGATGGAACTTAACCGACCATTTGTCTTTGCTACTTCGATACGATAGCTGTGGCCAGCTGCCGCGTCAAAGTAAATGAGCTCGTAGTCACTTGCGTTATCTGTGCTAGAAACAAAGTGAATGTCACTTGGCAGATACACCTCTGCTACCCGGCGCGCTTCAATCTCGGTCAAGCCGCTATTTTGCTTATTCCAAAACACAGTGAAGCCGACAGCTAGCACGAGGGCTAGTGTCAGCATCGCTGTGATGATTATGTTTCGTTTATGCTTAACGTTCAAGTGTCAAAGCTCCTTTGGATTAATCATCTTTCTCGATTTCAAAGTCGAGGATTCTACCGGAGTAACCATCGATTTCGATTTCGTACTCATATCCATTGTATTCGATTTCGATTTCCCACTCTGGACGACCGTCGTCCCAGTCGAATTCGATATCATCGATGTGGTTTCTTGTTGCACCAGGTACCTTCTCTAGAGCAATGGCGATGGCACGATCTTTTGTAATCAAACCACTGGTTGTTGCTGCAGTTGTAGGTGCTTGTGTTGCCTTCGTTGTTGGTGCTACGGTTGTAGGCGCCTGTGTCGGGGCTTGAGTTGTAGGTGCTGCTGTAGGTGCTTGGGTTGTAGGTGCTTGTGTTGCCTTTGTTTCTGTTGGGCGGTTTTGCTTCCTATCGTCATCTCTATCGACATCCCAGTCTAGGATATTACCGTTTCTTGCATCAATTTCAAATTCGTACTCTACTCCATTATAAACGAGTTCGCCGTCATATTCTGGTCTACCGTCATCCCAATCGAGTTCAAACTCACGGAAGTGATTCTTTGTTGCGCCATCGACTCTAGCTAAGACAATGTTCATGGCTTCTTCAGCAGTAATTAGATCTGCTTTCGTGCTTGTTGGGGCCTTTGTGGCTTTAGCCTCTGTCGTTTGTGGGGCCTTAGTGCTTGTACCCTTCTTATTGTCGTCATCACGCTCAAACTCTAAGATACGTCCGCTTCTTGCATCAATTTCTAATTCATACTTGACACCGTTTACTACGAGGTCTACTTCATATTCTGCATCACGCTCATCTTTGTCATCTAACTCGAACTCTGTGATGTGGTCTGCTGTTGCACCTTCTACCTTCTCAAAGACAATGGCGAGGACTTCGTCACGGCTTAAGAGATCACGCTTACTGTTATTGCTATCTTTACTTACGTTCGTATCGTCTTTGCTTTGGCTAGACTTTGTGCTGCGGTCTTCTTCACGCTCAAACTCTTTTAAGCGACCTGTGCGTGCATCAATTTCTAATTCATACTTGACTCCATCGACTACTAGATCGATTTCGTATTTTGCATCACGGTCGTCTCTGTCGTCTAGTTCAAACTCTTTGACGTGTTCTGCGGCTGCGCCTGGTACTTTAGCAAATGCAATGTCTAGTGCTTCTTGGCGGCTAAGTAGTCCTTTGGTACTCTCTTGTGGGGCCTTAGCTGCTTGATCCTTACTTGCATCAACCGGTACTAATTCACGCTCCATTGGGTATTCACGGATGTTGCTGACTTCACCTTTTTGAAGATCAACTTTGACTTCATAAAGTGTGCGGCTTCCTTCATCGTAATATTCGAATGTTGCATTCTTATCGTCTTCATCTGTACCGATGTGTTGTGCTCCACTTGGGAGAACATCTGATACAAGTCTCTTGGCTTCATCTGCTGACAAGGCGTGTGCTGAACGCATGCTTCTGGATAAACCGTAACTGATACCTGCTACGCCGATGACGGCTGCTAAACCGATGGCGACTAATCTTTTCTTATTCATGTGAACCTCCTGTGTTCGAAACTTGTTTTTGCTCTTGGTGGTGAGCTTTGTTTTCTTCACTGTCTATATTCTAGAATGCGAAGATTAAAGTAAAATGAGAGATTTTAATAAGTTCGAAAAATGACCCATAATGTTTGATGCATCTGATAAACTGGTAGTATCACAGCCCTCAGAAGATCAATACCTTGAGGATTCCTTAGGAGGTTAGATGTGAAAATATTATATGTAGAAGATGAGATTGATATCCTGGAGACCACAGCAAAACGTTTCGAGCGTGACGGTCACAGTGTCGATGCATGTGAAGATGGATTAGATGCTTTATCCTTTATTGAAGCTGCTGAATACGATGTGATGATATTCGACATTATGCTTCCAGGTATGAGTGGCTTAGAACTCTTAAGGCGTGTTCGTAGTGCCAAGATTACAACGCCTGTCTTACTCTTAACCGCAAGGGACAAGATCCAAGACCGCGTTGAAGGTCTAGATGCTGGTGCAGACGACTATTTAGTAAAACCTTTTGCTTACGATGAATTACATGCAAGGGTTAGAGCATTAGGCAGAAGATTACCTGCAGAAGAGATTACCAACATACTTGAAGTAGGAGACCTTACACTTGATGTGGCATCACACGAGGTCGTACGCAGTGGACAAGTTATTAAGCTCTCTGCTAGAGAATATTCACTACTAGAGTTCATGATGAGAAACCCTGGTATTGTTTTATCCAGAGACCGAATCGAGCAAGCCATTTACAACTTTGATTTTGAAGGCGGCAGCAATGTCGTTGACGTATATATAAGGTATCTAAGGAAGAAGATCGATGCCGGATTTGAAAAACCATTGATCCACACCGTACGCGGTAGTGGTTATGTATTGAAAGAAGCAGATGAATAAAACAAAGAAGCGAGTATCAATAATATTTAGGGTGACCTTGTACTATGCAGGGGCATTGATATTGATTTTACTGCTTGTGTTCGGCCTATTATATGGCTTAGGATCTCAAGCGTATATCTCGTCGTCACGTACCGTTGTTGAACGGGTCGTTCGTGATTCATTTGACCATATAGAGTTCTCAGAGAACTCCATTAACGTTGCTGGCACCTTGGATTTATTTACCGAAGGCGTCAGCCTCTTAATTTATGACGGTGATGGGCAGCTACTGTTAGGTTCGCTGCCAAATACATTCCCGTCCTCTACACCTTTGATATCTGGTCAGCATCAAAGCATTGATGCGACAGATGGATCGGCGGCGTCTTGGAATGTGTTCGACATGGTGGTGAGCTACCGAACGTCGTCGATCTGGGTGCGGGGGATTTATTCAGCTAGTGCTGCAGCCAATTTAATGCAGCAGTTAATATTGGGAGCAGCTATAGTCTTACCTTTACTTGCAATTTTATCCGTGGTTTTAGGTTATCTCATTACCAGAAGAGCTTTCTTACCGATCCAACACATTAACGAAACCGTCAACGAGATTCAAGGAAGCCACGATCTGGCAAGACGCATCGATCTAGATCCGAACCGAAACGATGAGATCCATGAACTAGGTGAGAACTTCAACTTACTCTTCGAACGCTTACAGAGCAGATTCGAGCAAGAACAACAGTTCACATCTGATGCATCGCATGAGCTTAGAACACCAATTGCTGCGATTATCGCGCAGGCAGAACGTGGACTAGATAGTGACTCATCTGAAGGCGAGCGCATGCATGCTCTAGAGCGTGTATTGGTACAAGCCAAAACGATGTCGAATACGATCAATCAACTGCTCTTACTAACTAGAGCAGATAGACAAACAATTAAGCCAGATATGGAAACGATTGATCTAAGAGAGTTATGTGAGTTCATCATAGAAGCAGAAGAAGATGTGGCCAATGCCGCAGGTATTCGCTTGATGGGCAGATTAGACGATGAGGTCATCATTCAAGGCGATCAGTCACTCTTGATGCGTTTGGTGATGAACCTCGTGACCAATGCGATCAAGTACAACAAGGAAAACGGCTATGTCGCTTTAGACTTAACTACTCAAGGGGACTATGCAGTCCTATCCGTATCAGATAGTGGCATCGGTATCCCTGCTGATGAAATCAATAAAGTGTTTAACCGTTTCTACCGTTCATCACAAAACCGTAGACGCCCTAGCTCAGGTGCAGGTGGTGGCAGTGACTATAGCTCAGGGCTTGGACTAAGTATTGTGCAGTGGGCTGTAGAGGCTCATGACGGTACAATCGAAGTACAAAGTAATGAAGGCTCTGGTTCCACCTTTATTGTTAGACTACCTTTGAATGTAAAAGAAGACGAGCAAAAGGATTAAACGACAGAGAGCATCTCTTTATATACCTATAATATAGAAATCGAATTTCAAGCAAGCTTAAACCTCTCACACCTCATAGATTTATAAATTTCACTTATGTTTCGTTCGTTACAGACAAGAAAAGTGTGTCAAATGTTTCGGGACGGTACTTGACTAAGCTGTAATATGCTGTTAACCTATTACTTAGGGACGGTACTTGAACGCATACGCATAGTACTTGAGATCGTCTCCAAATGATACGGATAGAGGATGTCTATGCCAAGAGAAGCAAGGGTTAAAGATGCCTTCGGTGCATTTCATATTGTGCAACGCAGTAGCGAAGATAGGCAGATCTTTCGGCATGAGGCCGACAGAGCTTTGTTCTGGCGCATTTTAACGGATGCAAGGGAACAGTTTCGCTTCCGTTTGATGGGCTACTGTCTATTAGATGCGTCCAGTTATCACTTACTTGTAAAGCTAGATGGATGCGATTTATCGCAGCTCATGAAGAGCATCAACATCTCTTATGTCATGGGCACCGGAGTCCAGGCAGGTCTATTTCGTGATCGCTACCAAAGTGAACTCTTAGATGAAGAGAGCGACGTACATGCTTTATTAAGCAAGCTTGAAGCAAGGGCTTTGGGCGAAGCTCGCTGGAATAGTTTTTGCCATATCGATCGCATTGTATTAGATGAAGTAGGTTTTAAATTAACTGAACCACACGAACTTTTACAGTGTGCAGGCGAGAACTGCATGATACAGCCACATGAAGTGGAAAACTATATAGAAGAAACTTTAGCTGACATCGGTATCAGTTTTGCAGAAATGCTCGAGAAAAGAGATTTAAGAAATGACTTAATCTGCGATGTAAGGTTACAGTCCACTTTATCTTTAAAACAAATCGGTGCCTTGTTCGGTGATTTATCGGAATCAGCAATTAGTAAAATTATTAAGCAAGAAAGAAGGAGCTCACATGGAGTTTAATCTCAATATCGGCGGTATCGGCCAAGAAAAAGGTGAAGCCAAAGTCATTACACCAGTCTCAGTTGACTCAAATACAACGTATGATGTCTTAATTTTAGGCGGTGGACCGGCAGGTATGAATGCAGCCATTTATGCTGCAAGAAAAGGCTTGAAACCTGCAATATTGGCAGAGCGCTTAGGTGGACAACTGCTCGATACCTCTGAGGTTGATAACTATTTGGGTGTCCAAGGCTTAAGTGGCTTTGAACTTGCCAACCGCTTTGTCGACCATGCTAGAAGCCTTGAAGTTGCGATGCTAGAAGGTGTTCGCATTACGCAGTACCGCGGTGTCGATGAGGAGCCAAAAGAACTCCATACACTTGTTAGTAGTACCGGCCAAGAGTTCCATGGCAGAACAGTACTCATAGCAACAGGCTCTAAACCTAGAAAGCTAGAGATTCCAGGCGAAGATAAGCTCATGGGTAGCGGTGTTAGCTACTGTGCAATCTGTGATGGATTCTTCTTTAGAAATAAGCGAGTGGTCATAGCAGGTGGCGGTAACGCAGCTTTAGAAGCAGCCATCGATATGGCGAAGATTGCCTCTGAAGTCATCATTATCCAAAGAAGCCATTACAGAGCTGATAAGGTCTTACTCGATCAAGCGGATCGACTTGATAATGTAAAGCGTATTGACCGGACACAAATAGTTGAAATCCTAGGTACGCTACAAGTTGAAGCAGTGCGTGTATTTGATAAGCGAACAAAAGAGACCTACGATTTAGATACAGCTGCTGTCTTCGTTGAAATTGGCCACGTGCCGAATGCAGCTGCATTCACAGGCATAGTTGAGCAAACGGCTGCAGGAGAGATCGTAATCGATCCAGAGCTTCGCACGAGTGTCGAAGGCGTCTATGCTGCAGGTGATATTACAACTGAGCCCTTTAAGCAGATCATTGTTGCAGCTTCTGCAGGAGCTAAAGCTGCTTTGGTAATCAATCAAGATCTAAACCGCCTGTCAGCTGCCACAGCTGACCACATGATGAGTCGGGTCGAAATGACCGAAAGGAATTAACATGAGTATTTTAAACGAAGAAGTTAAAGAGCAATTAACCCAAATCTTAAGTCAGATGAAAAGCAGAGTTGAGCTCGTAACATTTACTGAACCAGGAGAAGAATTAGGCGAAAACTTATATCAGTTCATGACAGAGTTTTCAGAACTAAACGATAAGATCACGCACACGAATCACGATTACGTTAAGGCGAATCTAAACGAAGCAAGCCAAAAATATAACATCGAGCGTGCTCCTGCCTTCCTTGTTCTAAACGAAGCTGGCGAAGATAAAGGTATGCGCTTCTATGGCTTACCTAGTGGTTATGAGATCAATGCATTCTTATCTTCAGTGATTGAGCAAAGTGGACACGAAGAAGAACTTCCTCAAGAAATGGTCGACCGCATTATGGCCATTAAAGAGCCTGTCAACATCAAGGTCTTCGTCACCATGAGTTGCCCACACTGTCCAGGAGCTGTTCAAAAAGCGCACAAGCTTGCAATGTTAAACCCAAACGTCACTTCTGAAATGATCGGGGCTGATATCTTTGATGAGATTTCAAACAAGTTCAATGTTAGCTCAGTACCGCAGATCGTGTTCAACGACAGCGAGAGTATCCTTGGTAACCAACCCTTTGACATCTTCATTGAGAACCTTGAGAAGGCCGGACAACCTGCTTAAAACAAAACTATATATTTAGATGAGCACGTATCTACTACGAGCTCATCTACGGAAAAAACCGGACATCACATGTTGTGCTGTCCGGCTTCCCTTTTCCGTCTGGCTGCATTCCTGAAGAGATGCAGCCTTTATTTTATTTTATCCCTTACGGGAGCCCCCCCTATTGGCTATTGATTAGCCATTGTGGCGTTTCTCTTTTCTGCGTCTCCAGACAAGTAAGAGGAGCAAGATGGATCCGCTGCCTAAGAGCAGTGTAATCAGCCATATGCTATTTTGCCTTAAACCTGTCTGAGGAAGTGGCGGTAGGTCATCTTCTTCGACGGTAAAGACCCATACCACTTTTCCTACAGCGTTTTGGAATTCATTGCCCATTTCAAGCGGCACATCCAGTGTTACCAACAAGTTCTCTTCCATGCCTGGGAAGAATACACCCAAGAGTACATTCTCTGTAAGACCTGCTGTTTCACTAGCCAAATCCTCTGACAAGACCCCAAAAGTCTGATGCTCAACACGAAGTGTCAGCTGCTCTAAAAATGCTTGGTCATTAGGATCAATCGGCTCAGCTCTTAAGTAGATTCTCGCGGGCATAATGTTCGTGCTTTCGTTTGCTACACGGATATCTTGCATGAGCTTGTCGCCTGGCATCACATTCTTGAAGTTTTGGAACAAGTCCGTGTCTTCCGGCATAATGACGAAGCTTTCAGCTCTACCCCTATACTCAACGTTTGAGTCTTGGGCCAAGATTGCAACTGGTTTGAGCATGAAGCTCATGACGAATCCCAGGAGGATCCAAGTGATCAAGATACGTATTTTCTTATTCATCTCGCACCTCCTCAAGGTCCAGCAGGCGTTAAGTGCCCGCTGCTATTGACTTCAACGGCTGGCCAAGCATGCTCGACCGCGTCCTTCGGATCGGCTTGGATCGAGGATGCAATGACTTGGAGCTCATAGGTGAGTCCATCTCTAGTTGGCATCTCGAATTCGTCGATCAAATCTTCTGTTAGTCCCTCTGGTGCCACTTTCACTTTGTGGTACCAAAAACCATCTTCAAAGAACCAGTTTGCATGATGTGTAAAGCTAGGGGCTGGTGCAGCATCTGCTGCAACATCGCCATCTTCATCTAGCCACACGGCGACCAATGCTACTCGGATGTATGCATCAATGTTACCGATGTTCTTCACACGTACATGTTCTTTGGTCTCACCATCAAACTCTTCGACGATCTCAGGAGGTACTCTACCTGGCTCGAAACGGTTGACAAGTGGGTCTGCCTCTCCTGTAAGCCACGCAAGTGTTCCTGCTGATGCAGCTGTTAGGAGCATAGCGATACCGAGTGCGAGGGCGAGGCCTTTGAGACCATACTTCATTAGTTTTTGTTTCATCGTCCTATCCCTCCAATCCATCGTAGTACGCCTAGTATGACGCCTGCTGTTCTGGCAATACCTTCAACGTTAATGGCAAAGGTTTCACCACTGAGCCACGAATCATCATCTTTTGAGTTCGTGAAGGTTACTGTGCGGTTTGCATTTGTAACACCTCTTGTGAGCTGAACGGACTTAATGGCCTCGTCTGGCTCATAGCGCCAAGACCAATCCGTGTTCTCTTCGATCGTATAAGTACCGATAGCAAGACCTGTAATGGTTCTTTCGCCTGTACCTTGGATCGCAATCGTCCACGTCTTACCGTTTGGACCTGTTACATCGAACAAGAAGCTCTGGTTCGGGTCAATTGTAGTGCCTAAAGCTGCTGCCTTTTTAATGGTTAGGGAGCCCGTCTTCACAAAGATGGTGAAGTGATGTGCTTGCCCTGTGCCATCAGGCGAATGAGTAATTGTTGCTTTTGCTGTGACGTCTTCTCCACCGATCGCGAGGCGAATCTTGAATCTGGAGTCTTCTTTCGCTGCAAAGCTAGTAGGACCACCATGTTCACTTGGATTCGATCCGGATACAAACTCATGTGTTAACACAACTGTTGGAGCAGCTCCACTTGGTAATGGTGCTGTACCTGTAGCCGTTGTCCATGGGCCTAACTGCATCCTTGGATTGATGTTTGTCGTCTCACCTAGCCAGATGGTTTCATCTGTACCAATGGCACTTGGGAAGAATAAGAAGACTGAGAAGTCTCTATCCTTTAAAGCAGCACTGGCTGTTGCAGTGATGACGGACTTAGACGTGACGTCCACTGAATTGATGTCCAGCTTCAGATCGAAGAAACTGTCTATATCTGGCTTAAATGCAGCGGTTCCACCATGTGAGATCGGGTTAGATCCCAAAGGATTGACGATACTGACATTTACCAGTGGTACTGTTCCTTCAGCCGCTGGAGCACCCGTACTAAGGGCTGTCCATGCAACGGAACCTACACGATTCATGAGGTTTGTCGTTTGCGTCAGGTACAAGGATGTATCTGACGGAGCTAGCTCTGGCACATAGACATGAACGAAGTCGTTCTTAGTCTTTTGCATCGGATCGTGTGTGCCGCCATTGATTGGTGTTACTGTTGCCTTGATCTTGTACTCTGTTAAGGTCTCTGGAGCTACGGCATTGCCGCTCCAGCTACCACTGTCTTCACCTGCCAAGATTGTATAGGTACCGTAAGTAACGTCGCCTGCAAGGTTTGTCACCGTATAAACGATATCTACATACTCGTTGTTCTCACCGTTAAATGAGTACTCGTTTGTACCGATCTTGTAAAGCGTCGCATCATCTTTGAGGAGCTTCCAAGGTTCAATCGAGTTCGTCAGGTAGATCGCCTTAGGATTCGTATCGAAGTCAAACCTTAATGGAATATCCACGTTTGGTTGCTCAAATGGCTCAGCTATGACAGGTGGATTTGATCCTTCTGGCGGTAGGTAGACACCCGAGCTATGTAAGTTCGGATAGATTTTATTACCACCAATAAAGTCTGGATCTACATCTGCGCTAAAGCGTACAATGAGCTTACTGCCACGAACACTGTTGTCCTCACCTTGAGCCACGTAGTGATCTTTATAAGAGAAACCTGTTACAGAAACTCTTTTCTCACTTTGATTTACGGATGCCACAACGCCAGGCGGATTTGAACTCTCACTACCGAAGATAGGATCACCATCTACAGTAAAGCCAGTGACTGCTGCGGTGCTTAATAGCACACTATTTGCGTTAATCGGTGGTGACAGCTGCGGGATCAAGTAGTCTATCATGCTGGTGGCTGCTGTTAGTTCAGTATTTGTGTTGCCAATGGTTTGTGAGATGCTATTGAACGTCTCATATAGTGCTTCTGGATCTGCATCCGAGAAATAGTATCCGCGGTTTACGTTTCCACCATTACCCGCATTGTTCATGGCCGTTGCATTTGGATAGTTCGATGACACGAGATGCATAAAGCGGTTGGCGTTTTGTGTCTCTGTATTGTTGTTAGAGTTACTAGGCAAGGTACTGTTGTCTGCATCAGGGAATATACCTATGGTGAACACAGGATGTCCTAAATTCTTAATGGTCCTTGCGTGTCCAATCGCGCCATTTGCAACAGTTGTACTGAAGGCTGATTGTGTTGTAGGTACGCCGTCTGTCAACATGACTACAATACGATCACGGCCACTAGCTGTCGTTGCAGTGAATTCCAGAACATCCATCGCCATCTTCATACCGAGGTTGGTACTTGTTGCTCCATTTGCTTGAATTCTGCTGATCGCATCCGTGATTCGGCCACGGTCTGTTGCATTGGTGACGTCCATCAAGCTGTTTGTTGCTGCATTTTCATATCCATTATTTAGGTAGTTCACCGAGCCACCACTGACTGTTGTAAGCACCTGTGTATTACCGTTAATACCAGTACTTGCAAAGCCAACCATCGAGATACGGTGGGCAACGGGATTCTCTGGATCTTCAAACGCTTTTGCTGCAATGATGTCCGAGAACTCAGTTACAGCATTAATCAAAGC
>CAYXVJ010000001.1:0-5804 GCA_964468675.1 uncultured Oscillospiraceae bacterium | reverse complement strand
CTCGAAATTGCTTGCTCTAGATAGAAGCTCCAGTCCGGTTGATTTGGACTATTACTCCAACTACTGCTCACTAATCCCTGACCTGGAACAGTATATGAGTATCTATACTCATAGCTAATCCAATTAATACTTCGGCGTTCTACAGTTACTTTATAGTATTCACCGTCAACCAATACCCATAGCTTATTTCTGTTGGTGTAACGGTCTGAATGCCCTCCCGAATAAGGGAATAAACCTACTTCAGAACCAAAGTTATAAGCCATACTACCCGACTGGTCGAGTACTAAGACAATATCTGTTGGCTTCGTTGATACAATGGTTGACACCTCACCTAGTGAGTATATGTCAAAGCGGAAATCTACTTGGCCAGTGCTTGGGTTATACGTAGCTGTCTTGCTCGTTACTAAACCAGAATCTGTTGTTGAGTTTAGATTCATGGCTTGTGGCAAGAGCAGCTCTAGACCGACAAACATCGGACCAATTATAGGTTCAGTAGGCGTAATGCCTGCACCTTCTATTTCTTCTTCAGTCTGGCTTGGCTCTGGTGCCAAGGTCTCTTCTGCTTTTGTAGGCGCTGGCTCCTCTTTAGGTTCTGGTGCGTCTGTAGGTAATGCGTCTGTAGATTTAGGTTCCTCAGTTGTTTCTGAAGGAATCGTCTCTTCTTCGGCATCACTTACTTCAGTTTCTTTGCTTTCGCTTGAAACCGGCTCATCTTCACTTGGATCTTCGTCCGGAGCCTCAGTTGGTTCCGGAGCTTGTATTGTTTCATTGTCAGTTGCATCAAGGAGCGAGTCCTCTTCTAGTTCGTTCTCTGTAGCCTCACTCAATTCGGTTGGCTCTGACACGTCCGTTTCGAGCTCGCTCTCAACATGGCTGACAGACTCAGTATTAGGTGTCTCCTCGGCAGAAACAGGTAGTGCTATACCCTGGAGCAAGAGCGCCAGTGTTAACAATATGATAATCCATTTATTTCTACGTTTTTTCATGTTGACAACCTCCTTTCATCTAGTCCACGCCAATTACGGATTTGGCCATCCTCCTGCAGTAAGGGAACTTGCAGTATTGTTTGCTACCTGTACGGCTTGCGCTAGAACATCAATCTCAACTCTTGCGTTTTGGTAGTCATTACCCAGAGCGGTTCCATAGCTAACCATGGTAAAGAGATCAGTTGTTGTTGCTCCTGCTGCGAGTGCATGCTTGTAGTAGTACCAGCCGTCTTTTAACTCCCAGTCAGCGGTGTTAATGTTCAGCGTAATGTTGTTGAAGTTCAGTGTTGCATCCACGCCTTCAGCGGCCTCGATACTCTTATCCAAACGAACTCTGATATAAGCTGCGTGGTCACCTGTGTTCTCAACGTGTACGACTTTATCAACGTTGCTACCAGGCATAACCCCGTTTACACCACCACTTGGGAATGGATCACCTTCGCCATCTTCATCGTGAAGTAAAATGGAGAGGTTACCTGCAGTCATGACGTTTGTTGCTTCATCTGAATCTGTAAAGAAGGCTAATGTGCCTAGGGTGAACAACGAGAGGACAATGGCCATCGTTGCGACTAACATTAATTTACGTTTCATAGTTCTACCTCAAATCTTTCTAATTATGGTGTGGGGTTGTCAAATGCTTGGAATGCAGTTGTAGCATTGGTAAAGCCATCTGCTTGAATCGAATCAACCATGACGACGATGTGCCAGTCAGTGATGCCTACTAAGTCATCTTGATCTACATTTGCGTTCATTTTAATTGCGTTCATCAGTTCAGTAGTATATGCGCCTGGATTTACTACCTCATTGAAAAGGGCTGAGTATTGGATGTACGTTTTACCGTTATGGGTCACTTCAGGGGTGCTGGCTAAAACGGTCCATTTTGATAAATCACCAGATTGTAAGGTGATTAAATCATCGATTGCTTTCGGGACAAGCAAGCGGCCACGGATATAACTCTTATTTGATCCTGTGTTCTTAAAGCGAACATGCTTAGGGAGTGAGTTGCCATCGCCTGGCATTAATACTTGATCGTCTAGCCAGTTACGATAGGCATCGTCTTTTTTGTAATTAGGATCTTCCGGATCCAGGCCATTGTCTTCTTCGATGGCAACTTGGATGTTACCGACTGTAAAGGTGTTTTTGGCCTCTTCTTGATCTGTGAAGAATGCAAGAGTTGCTGCAATGACTCCAAAGACGAGTAAGAATGCTGCAAGGCTAGTAATAAATATTCTACGTTTCATGGGATACCTCCACACTTATGGTTCGTTGGGCTACTTTTCTTTTGACTCTTGGTCAGGCAAGTAAGCTCACCTGACCATGACATTTATCTAATTAAAAGCCGAAATGTGCTTTTGCTGCAGCGTTTGCATCTGCTTCTGACACTGCGTCTGCTTGGTGTGCAAATGCTCCAATTTCAATGGTCTTGTTGTTTAGTCCATCGATGTTGGCACTTGTAAGTGCAGGGTTGACTGTAACCTTAGTGAAAAGGGCTGGTAAGGCTTGATCAGTTGCAGCAGTATCTACTGGTGCCTTATATGCATATAGTTTTCTGCTTCCACTTTGGTTCGTTGCAATCTCTGTCCAGTTCGTCGAATCAATGTTGAGTGTTATTGCATTTTGTACTGGATCACCAAACGTGAAGTTTAAATTGTTCTCCAAGAGCATATAGATATAACTCTTTTCGCTGTTTGCCTTAACGGTTACGGTTGGATCCTTACCGACTTCAGCACCTGGATACAACTTGGCTGTACGTGGTGGCGGGAATAACGGTTCATCGAGACCAATCTCAATATCACCTACTGTAAAGGTATTGGTTAGGGCTGGGGCAGTTGCGGTCATATATGCTAATGTACCTGCCACGATTAAACCTAATGCGAGTATTGTACTCAGCGCAATTGTTAAAACTCTCTTCTTCATAGTTGCTCTCCTTAGTTGTCTCTTGCTAACAAGTCTCGTACTTGAAAGCCTTATAAGCTGGTAGATATTGATTTCGTTGGATCTTCTACCGCAGGTCCTAGAAACAAATGCCTTACTTCCTGTTATGAGCTCTTATAACAGCTTTGTCGGCAGTCGAATCTGTGTCTATACTGTCTACTACTTGCACCTTTTTAGAGCCCTTATCCGCGGAAAGGAGTTCTGGTAGTACAAGTAACAGTAGGAGGAAAAGAATAAATGCTATCGCGACCAATCGGCCTGTTTGTGTACCAATGAAGTGTGCGATAAAGCCTAAATAGGGAACAGAAAAAACGACTCGTCCAAGCAAGTTTTCGAAATGTACCGGTGCACCATCAACAGAAGTGTTTGCATCACCTTTCGTAATAAAGTGAGATTTCTCAAGATCTACTTCTACAACTCTGTGTGTGGCAACAACTAAATCCTCATTTAGGACAAAGCTAATGGGGTCACCAACTTCGATTTGGCTTGCTTCAACAGATTGGACATAGATTAAAGATCCTACTGGATAACTAGGTTCCATGGATGCTGATAAAACAGTATAGGGAGAAAGTGCAAATAGACGAACACCTACCAAAGCCAGTGCCAGTATTACAAGAACACTCACCATGATGCTAGATAGAATGTTGATTGCCTTCTTCATGTTTTCCCCTCCTGTTGTTATGAAAAGCAAGCCCCCCCAAACGATGTATTGCTCTTGCTTTTGTTCATTTTGTTTTCAACTTAACTGTCAAAGCTCGTTGATTTGTTCGTTCTACTGAAAGCATCATAAGCATTAAACAAAGCTCAAAAAAGCCTAAATGTTACAGTTAATTTTGGCTAAAACGACCTGTTTTGCGAAAGTGTATCTTATGATACACTGTGCAAATCTATAGAACTTTAATTGTATTCAAGATTTTTGTTTGAAGCTATTTGTAATCATTAGGATTTTCAATACGTTAGATTTTAATCAATCTAAACAGCAGTCCGTAACCGAAATTTAAAACTGTAAATGTACACGAGTACAATTATTTAGAAAAAAGAAAATAGATAAAGATTCGTTCCACAACTGCTTATTTATTTTAGCAACACTATGTATCTAACGTATTTTTATATTATATTAGGCTTAAGAACCAATTTGATATTTCCATATTGTGGCAAACATACAATTCAATAGCATGAAGATAAATTTTTATACAGAAACGGTAGACCTATCAAGATGTCAGTATTCATTCATTTTTCAATACATAAACCGATACGGAAAAATGAGCAAAAAGAGACCGGACATCAAACTATTCGATGCCCGGCTTCCCTTTTCCGTCTGGACTACAGTTCCTGAAGTGTATGTAGCCTCTACATGCTGATTTGATATCGGCTAAATTTGCCGATCTTTTTTGCGCCACCACAGCAATAGAACAAGTAAGAGTACTCCGCTTATCAGCAGGAATCCTACTAAGAACTTATCGACGTCACGCAATCCTGTTTGTGGCAGCGGTGGTGGGTCATCTTCTTCTACCGTAAAGATCCAAATGACTTCCCCTACTGCATTTTGATAGTCATTGTTCATCTCTATAGGTACATCGAGTGTTACAGTCAGATGATCTTCAGTACCCGGCATGAATGTACCTAATAGTACATTTTCTGTAAGACCTGCTGTTTCACTGGCTTTTCCGAGCGAAATATCACCTAGTTTGCCACTTTCAACTTTCAGTGTCAGCTGTTCTAAAAAGGCTTTATCTGCTGGATCAATTGGCTCAGCTCTTAAGTAAATTCTCGCCGGCATGATGTTCGTGTTTTCATTTGCTACACGAATCTCTTGCTTAAGCTTATCGCCCGGCATGACACCTTTGAAGTTTTGGAACAAGTCCGTGTCTTCAGGCATAATGACGAAGCTTTCAGCTCTACCTCTATACTCAACATTTGAGTCTTGTGCCAAAATACCAACTGGCTTAAGCATGAAGCCCATGACGAATCCTAGGAGGATCCAAGTGATTAAGATACGTATTTTCTTATTCATCTCGCACCTCCAACTCTCCTTCGGCATTGACTGTTACAGCTGGCCAAGCTTCTTCAACTGCATCTTTTGGATCGGCTTGGATTGAAGATGCAATGACTTGAAGCTCATAGGTGAGTCCATCTCTAGTTGGCATCTCGAATTTGTCGATCAAATCTTCAGTTAGAGCACCTGGTTCCACTTTCATCTTGTAGTACCAATAGCCACCTTCATAGAACCAGTTGTCGAGCTCAGTAATGCTTGGAGCAGGTGCAGCATCTGCTGCGACATTACGATCTTCATCTAGCCACACGGCGACCAATGCTGCTCGGATGTATGCATCGATGTTACCTGTGTTCTTAACTTGTACATGCGCTTTGGTCTCGCCATCAAATTCTTCTACGATCTCTGGTGGCACCTTGCCTTCTTCAAATACGTTTTCCAATGGCTCTACCCCCGCTGTTAACCAAGCATAGGTACCAGCAGAACCTGCCATCAGTAAGAGAACAAGTGCTAAGCTTAAGACAAGGCCTTTCAGGCCATAGTTCATTAGTTTTCGCTTCATCGCCTTGGCCCTCCAATCCACCTTAATACTGCAAATACGACACTAGCCACTGTACTTATCGCTTCACCTTGAACGTTGATCGCACTCGTCTCACCGCTAAGCCATTTGTCATTCGTCTCTTCGTTTTGGAAGACTACAGTCTTGTTTGCACCTTCTTGGCCACGACTAAGAGTCGCAGTCTTTGTTGCACTACCTACAGGGTCGTAGCGCCAAGACCAATCGGTATCTTCTACTACAGTGTACGAACCCATCGGTAAACCAGTGATCTTTCGTTCACCTGTACCTTGAATTGCAATCGTCCATGTCTTGTTATTTGGTCCTGTTACAT